>JAKOOI010000223.1 GCA_022701475.1 Weeksellaceae bacterium | reverse complement strand
TCAAAGCTCTGGCGGTCGCCGCCGCCCCGTACCAGGGCAATAATATCGTACCCGGCAGGTACAATCCGTTGCAGCAGTTCAGAAACAGAAGTGGCCGAGGTAATGTTACAGGTAAATTCATCAATTTCAAATTCCCTGGAGGAAACATCAATCCCTTCATAGAAATCTTTATGAACGATGGCCTGGTGGCCGTAGATATTGGCAATTTTCACTTTTTCAGACTTCAGCACTTTGTTTCTGACAAAGGTTTCCAGATCACGGGAGCCTTTTTCCAGTTTTTTCTGAATCAGTTCATAACGTTTCAGATCTTCTTCGGAGACCGACTTTTCTTCCTGGGCAATAATTTCATCCACCACGAAAACGAGTTCGATGCTTGAATTTTTAATCCGTTTTTCAATGAATCCGCGCAGGGTGTAGATTTCGTTGTTTACGATCCTGCTCCTGAGCAGTCCGGGCATTTTGACACCAATGGAGGTGCTGTCACTTTCGGAATACTAGAGGTCATAATAATAATTGACGTACGCTTTACCTCCGCCATATGAATACCGTCCTTTCAGGTAAATAAGGTTGACGGTGGCATTCAGCTTTAAAGCATTATTGAACAGTCCGATAACGGCTGCCGGTGAATAAATGGAATACGTAAGTTCGCTGCCCTGCATAATGAATAATCTGACGGATGAAACGGAAGTTCGTCGCAAAGATAAGGCTCATCAGGAAATAAAAACCTGCCAAAGCAATATTTTATATGCGATAAGGTAATATTTCATTTATAAAATACGGAAAACACGGGGGTGAATCCACAGTTCAGATTCGTTGTGACCTATTCATTGTCTTCCCGGCGGACCCGTATGTACAAATGTCTTCCCGGGACCACCTCAGTAAAAAATCTTACTGTTCTGGATTTTCACCAGGTTCTGTGCCTCCATTTTTTTGATGGTCCGGATGACGGTTTCTACCCTGAGCCCGGCAAGTGTCGCCAGCTGGGAACGGGTATACTGCACTTCAAAGCTGAACTTTGTATCAAAACCAAAATAACCCTTGATATGGTCCAGCAGCTTCTGGAGCTTGATCAGCGGATCCGTAATGGAAAGAAATGTAGAAATCAGATACCTGAAATGCAGCCGGTCTGCCGTATAACGGTTTACTTTTAACATAAAATCAGGTTCGGTCCGTATGAGTTTCAGAAAAATTTCCTTTTCCAGCCGGATGACTTCACAGGCCGTTACGGCAACGGCATTGATCCCGTACAGGTTCTCGGTAAACAGGTAACTTTCGCCGATGCAATGCCCCCTGAAAGGAAAACCATGTACGAATTCTTTTCCGTCTTCCATAAAATTATTCAGTTTTACAGTTCCAGAATGAATCTGCAGATAATTTTTTGCCGCAGTCCCTTCATGAAAAATATAATCCCCTGCACTATATGCCTGTATTTTAGCCCCATGAGAAAACAATATATCCTCAGATATCACCATTGTATGTTATTAAGATGCTAAAATTAACAAAACCCTGAAAATCTGACAATTTTATAAATACCACATCTGATAAAAAGCCCGTTAAAAAAGATAATTACTGAAAAGGATATGGATAAAATATCATTTCTTTTCAAGGCCTTCTGCATATACCTGATAAACCGGTCAGCCTGCTGAACAGATTTTATCTGAACAATCGTCCATTCATCGACGGCTTATATCAAGGTTCCTTCAGACCAGGGCGCCTGTATACATTTTCAGTATGCTAGAACTTTCTGAATCGGAGAAGGCATATTATGTAAAACATGTACAATTCTCAGAGAAGCCCGGCGGCTGATGCTTTTAATTGGAATTGAAATAGGGCATCACTTCATCGCGTGCTGCCCGTATACAGACAAGCGCATGATCCATGATTTCTTCGGTAATAAATACATTTACCGGATAGACTTTAAGGGCATACACTACCGCATCGCTGTCGTCACAGCCTGTATAGATAGCAGGCCTGAATCCTTTGGTAAGGCTCAGATAAGGAGTAAACATCCCGTTGATCTTCTTACCCTCCCTGAACCATTGCCATAAAAGTTCACCTATGGATTCTGTGAGTTTATTGTGGCGGGAAAGAGCATCCTGACAGGCAGAATCGCAAAGTTCGTTTTCATATTGAGAAAACGCATGGGTATCCCGGGAATAGATCCTCAGCAGCACTACACTGCCGTTATCAGCCTGGTTGGCACAGACCATATCAGGATATGCAGCCATTTTATGCAGGAGATAACGCTTATTTTCCAGTCCTCGTGCCAGGACAGCCCGGATGCCTTCCGAACCCAGATAGGTAAGAGTCGCCCAGCCTGCCATGGATCCCGATGCCGATCTCGAAACTTCAAGTGTATAACTATGAGGATTATAATCACCGCGTTCCTGCAGGTAAGCCGCCTCTTTCCGTTTAAGGAGCTGCTCAAACTCAGCAGCATCCCGGTAAACAAACATACTGCTTGCCAGGGGTGCAAAACTTTTATGGAAATCTACTCCGAAGGCATCGGCATAACGGATCTCCTCAACAGCCTTAAGATTTCTGCCGGCTGCTTCCAGTACAGATTCGGAAAGCCCCATCGGATTATTGGTAAAATCATAATCCTTAAAGGCCATCCAGGCCCAGCCGATTACCGCATCACAGTACAGTAATGCTTTCCCATATTCGGGACTGTTGGGATACCGGTCCAATAAATCCCTGACTTTTTTAACGGGGTCGAATGCGCAGGCATCCGTAGTGGCCATTGTACAGATGACCGAGATTACAGGAATATTCCTGGCGGTGCATTTTTTAAGGATTTCTTCAAGATGATCCGGGTCCAGGGTATTGGAGCCGGGAAGGGTTTTTACCGTAATGATATGATCCATTCCAAGACCCGTCCAGTCTGTACTGTTGAACATGGCATAATGCGCCTGTTCGGAACAGATGATTTTTGCATCCGTACGGATTCCTTTATTCCTGGAATCCGGGAGCACCCGGCTCAGTGCATATTTCAGCTGGTACATCCAGCAGCCGGACCCTCCGTAGGTGTAGAGGCCTCCTGCCTTCCGTGCATCCCATCCGGCAAGATCTGCCAGGATAGCTGCGGACTCGAGTTCTGCCCGGGCTGTATTCCAGGCATATTCTGCTTCCAGGATATTCGGGGAAAAGACCTGGGTAAGCATAGATGCAATGATGGCTGCCGTATTTTCCTGCGGACAGATGTTGCTCATATTCAGGGGATGGCCCCAGTTGGGCAATCCTTCAAACATGGCAGTTACTTCGCCGATCACTTCATCCAGTGGTTTTCCTCTTTCCTGCAGCTTTGCATCGTGAAAAGAACCTCTGGTAAAAACAAGGCCGGCATTGTTTCCAAGAAATGCGGAACTGTTTGCCTGGGAAGGTTTAAGATGGTTGATTTGCTGTACCGCTCCGGCAATAGCGGTAGCCAGAGCATCATTATTCCCGTTTCTGAAAGGCGAAGCAAAAAGATGCCCTGCACTGAAACCTGAAGCCTCCGCTGCAGACAGGCCGGCTCCGCTTTCCTCATTTTTTATCATAATCTACAGACCGGCATTCACGGAATAACCGATAGGCTTGAATGAATAGTTATTTGACATTTCCGCAGAACAGGCTGTCATTCCTACGATCAGGTCCATTTTGGCTTCAATGACAATGTGGTCTCCGGCACCGCTTTTAGGAGGCAGGACACTTATTTTGCCGCTTTCTCCATCAACGGCGACATGCATAAATACATTAAAGCAGATCGGGATTTCGTCAGGGGTAATGCCATACGGTTCAAGTGCCTCGCATAAATTCCCGAAACAGCCTCTGTGCGGTTGGGTATCACCATAAATGATCCGGAAAGTATCGGCACTGCAGGGAGTCAGCAGGAAATCATGACGGCCTACGGTATCTTCTACGATTTCGAACATGATATTGCTGCGGTTGGAATAAAACGGATTGCCCTTTGTCAGGAAAATGGTTTCCGCATAATCAATGGTCCTTCCGGACGAAAGATACTCTTTGGGATCGTGTTCATTGAAGCAGATAAAGTCAGAGACCTGTTCTCCCTGGATATCGGTTATGGTGAGTCGTTCTCCTTTTTTGAGGATAAAGGCAGCTCCGCTGCGTGGGGGTATGGTGTTCATCGGTTGATTGCTTTAAAAGGGCATTGCCATGTACTATCATATTGCATGCCACTATACTGGTAGACCTCTGATGCGGCACCGAAGTCCTGCAGCATCGGATTGATGGATCCGCTGAGGGCAACATCCCTTTTACGGACAATATTTTTCATCTTATCATAACGTTTCAGCGTACGCAGCTCTTCAAACTGAGCATGTGGGTTGAATACAAGGGTAGGATATTTGAACCGGCGGGCCTCACGGCTGCTGTCAGGATTCAGTCCGATTACAAAAAAAGCTTCCTCCTTTAAGCTGAAGCTGAACTGATCGGAATGAGGATCCGGGCTCACCCGCTGATCGTATGGATATTGTGCGGAATCAAGATCGGACAATGCCTGCAGGCGCATCCAGAGAAAACGCTCGAACATGGCCTCATTAAGCCCTTCGGATTCCGGAAAAATAACGCATGCCGTGTGAAAATGATTTTCAGCGCTTCTGTATTCTTCTACAAAACCATAAATAAATTCCAGGATTTCCCGGTCATCTTTCGGACAGGCGATATGACCTGCTACGAACAGTTTCATCTGGTCTCTGCTCAAAGCAGCTTTCGCGGCCACACATGGAAATGAGGCGTCGTCTACAAATGCTCTGAAAGCATCTTCCGCGATCAGTACCTGATCGGAATTTTGTCTGTTTGTGATTGGTGTCATATTGACTGTACTTGACAAAGTCTATGCCACGCAGGATATCAGGCTGTATAAACACCATTAAAATAAATAATTAAATAATTGAAATACAATTATTTAATTCACTTCCGGCTCACAACACATATGGTACATAATGCAAAACAGCAGATATAATCTG
The DNA here is from genome assembly GCA_022701475.1 of Weeksellaceae bacterium. Classification (GTDB taxonomy): domain Bacteria; phylum Bacteroidota; class Bacteroidia; order Flavobacteriales; family Weeksellaceae; genus Chryseobacterium. The sequence goes on along the minus strand of JAKOOI010000223.1, from coordinate 303 downwards.
AATCATAAGATACAGGAAATTCATTTGATATCTTTCACTTCAAGTCAGGTATCAGGCTTTACCATCTTGCTATGAAAAGACATTTCTTATTTTATCCGCTGGCTGCAGTCAGTCTGTCGTGCCAGCGTCAAGCGCCTGAAAACAAAAAGCCGGAGGGATGGCTGGAAAATATTGAAATTATCAATAAAGAAGATCCTGTATGCCTGATGAAAACCACAGAGGCCTTAAACGACACGGTGAAGCTCGGAGTCTCCATTTACGGATTCTGCAGTACGGAATGCAAAGAAAAATTTCTGCAGGAAC
>JAKOOI010000154.1 GCA_022701475.1 Weeksellaceae bacterium | reverse complement strand
CCGCATTCAGCTCATGCCGGATCATCAGGCATCCCGCAGTAAATGGGTCGGAATCAATTCTATTGACGGTATACCTGATTTATGTCGAACTTACGTTTATCATATTATGATAGCAGATTGAGCACACACAGAGCTGATTCGTATTTCTTTAAGTCCGGCATAATCCCGCTATCGGAGGAGCTCAAACTTTTCAGTCGATTCGTTAAAACAGGGGATAAGCTGTTGTAAAAACAATTTTCCCCATAAGATAGAAAGCCCGGGTATCAACACCGGGCTTTTTGTATTCATGATGAAATAAATCTGTTCTTAACAGTTAGAAGGCATTGATGCCGGTAATATCCAAGCCTGTAATGAGCAGGTGGACATCGTGGGTGCCTTCATAGGTGATCACCGATTCCAGGTTGGCGGCATGCCTCATCATCGGGAATTCCCCCATGATGCCCATTCCGCCCAGGATCTGCCTGGATTCCCGGGCAATATCGATGGCCATCTTCACATTGTTCCGCTTGGCCATGGAAATCTGTGCCGGCGTGGCTTTGTGTTCATTTTTAAGATTGCCCAACTGCAGGCAGAGGAGCTGGGCCTTGGTAATTTCCGTCAGGAATTCGGCCAGTTTTTTCTGCTGCAGCTGATAGGAACCGATCGGTTTCCCGAACTGCCTTCTTTCTTTTGAATACTGAACGGCAGTACAGTAACAGTCGACAGCAGCGCCGATAACACCCCAGGAAATCCCGTATCTTGCAGAATTCAGACAGGATAAGGGCCCTTTCAGTCCGGTAACGCCCGGAAGCACGTTTTCCTTGGGAACTTTTACATTGTTAAAGACCAGTTCGCCGGTTTTGGAAGCCCGCAGGCTCCATTTATTGTGGGTTTCCGGTGTGGTAAACCCATCCATTCCTCTTTCCACAATCAGCCCCTGCACTTTCCCATCTTCATTTTTAGCCCATACTACGGCGATATCACAGAGGGGCGAGTTGGTAATCCACATTTTGGCGCCGTTCAGCAGGTAATGGTCGCCCATATCCCTGATCGTGGTCTCCATGGAACTGGGATCCGAACCGTGGTTAGGCTCCGTTAATCCGAAGGATCCGATCATTTCTCCGGCAGCCAGCTGCGGCAGGTATTTCTTTTTCTGTTCCTCAGAACCGAATTCATTGATGGGGAACATTACCAGGGAACTTTGCACTGAAGCGGCAGAGCGTACGGCAGAATCGCCTCTTTCCAGCTCCTGCATGATCAGGCCGTAGGAAATCTGGTCCAGTCCGGAGCCGCCGTATTCCACCGGAATGTAGGGCCCCAGTGCCCCGATCCGGCCTAATTCCTTCATCAGTCCCGGAAGATCAGTGTGGTTCTGTGCCGCCTCATCGATCTGTGGCATGACAAAACTTTCTACCCAATCTCTCACAGACTGACGGATCAGTTTGTGTTCTTCGGTAAGTAAAGCATCAATTCCGTAATAGTCCGGTATGCTTGTAAGAGGATAATATGACATTGTAATTTAATTTTCCTAAAAATAGCACTTTTCAGCAGTTCAGGGAAATTTTTTTTACCTGCTCTTTATCTGTTGATGATGAGCGGGTTATTGCTGTGTCTTACCTGGGACAGCACAGGTCTCAGACTTCATCGCTGTTGGAAATGGGATATTGGTTTGTCGGGTTGTAGATCCGGTCTTTGAATTTATACAGGTAAGGCGCTTTGTTGGCAGAGCCATCGTATAATTTTTCCAGCCGTTCCAGGATGTTCAGGCTTAGTATTTTGCGCTGGAAATTATTTCTTCTGAACTGCTCTCCGAGAATGGTTTCATAGAGTGACTGCAGGTCCTTCATGGTAAACTTTTCAGGCAACAGGTTGCTGGCGGCCACTTCCGTATTGATGTTCATTCTCAGGTATTCCAGTCCGGTCTCAATGATCCGGTCATGGTCGAAGGCCATTTGCGGGAGCTTGCTTACTTCAAACCATTCACAGCTTTCGTTAAAAGCATCGGGGAAGGTATTGGCCATGGAGAAATCGATCAGGCTGCAGTAGCCTACCGTAATGAAGCGCTGGAAGATCCAGTGGTCTTTCGGTACTTCGATGCCTTTATTGTTCAGGAGGATCCGGTGAACGTTGTTTTCCGTCCGGTCTATTCTTCCGAAGGTATGGAATTGTTTCAGGAAAATATCTTTCAGATGGGTCCTTTCGTACAGCACGCGGGCAGCAGCTTCGCGGAGGTCTTCGTCATTGAACACAAAACCGCCGGGGAGTGACCACAGGTTCAGGTCATGGTACTTCAGCAGCAGGACTTTCAGGATGTTATTATGAAAACCGAATATGGTGCAGTCTACCGATACGTGGGCTACAAAATCTTTTGTGTCAATAAGTTCCCGGAGGGTCTCTTTGTTTTTTTCGTTCCTGGTTTTCATGGATGTAAAAATAAAATTATTTTCCAGAAGTTTTACCGGCAATTTTAAAATAAATCACACTGATGACAAAAAGCAGGCTTACGGCAGATAAAATATACATTGAATAATAGTCCAGCAGCCGGTTTCCGAAGAGAATCGACATCATAACGGAACTCAGTGAGCTTCCCAGGGATGAAAAGATCACGATCAGTGCAGTAAAGAGTTCTGCTTTTGAACGGTCAATGCCCGAAATCATCTTTGAATTGATGACCGGGTAGAGCGGGGAAAGGAAGAATCCCGTTACAGGAAAAAGGAAAAGCAGGACGCCGGAACCGTCTTCCGTGCCAAAAAGCTGTATGCCGCTGATGACGGACAAAACGAGAAGGATAAGCGACAGGCACAGAAGGTAATACCGGGAGAGTGAAAACCGGTGAATGACAAAGGACGTTACCATTCTTCCTGCATAAGAGAAAAGGGCAAGGAAGGAAGAGGCCTGAAGCGCAAAGAATGAGTTCACTTTCAGGTGGTTTTTATAAAAGGAAGGCAGCCAGGAATTGAAGCTCTGCTCTATGAATACAATCGAAAAGATGATGGCCAGAAAGAACACCAGCGCCGGGCTGAACAGGCCGGTAAGGTCTTTGAGTATGCTTTCCGGCCCGGCCTTTACCGCTTCTGAAATCTGCAGCCGGGAAAAAAGGAAAATGGTAACGGCACAAAGCAGGGAAATGAAAAGGAACCCGAACTTCCAGAATTCGGAATAGGCACTGGAAATCAGCCATCCGAAGCCGGTGTTTACCACGAAGATGCCGATCATGAAAGAAGCTTCCACGCTGTTCATCGATTTGGCGAGTGACCTTTCGTCCGTGACGTTGTTCCTGAGAATGCCGAAAACACAGATTTTTCCGATAGCAAAGCACGTCCCGATGATGGCAAACCAGAGTTTGTAGAACCAGAAAACTTCTACAAAGGGAAGGATCAGGGAACAGATTCCTACCACCGACAATGAAAATATCAGGGATTTTTTTGCTCCGAACCGGCTGATGAAATGAACGATAAAAAGGGAGATAAACGCAATGGGAAGATCTTTAAAGGATTCCAGAAAACCCAGTTTTTCATAAGCGATTTTTGCTTCCGAAAGTTGAAGAATCACAATGCCCATGCAGTTTAGCACCATGGAGAAAATCAGGAAAGTCAGTTGGAGCGGAAGCGAAATTTTGGAACGTTGGGATATCATTTCGGGGATTTTTTTTATGCTTTTTTTATGAAAAGTACTGGTTTTTCCGGATGTTTTTATGCCTTGAAACCCCCAAAAATAAACGAAATATTAAAATAATTATTAATAAAATGTTAATTGTTTGAAAAAAAATATATTTTTATTGTCTCAATTTGAGAATTAAAAAACTAACTGTATATGAATGTACAAATATCAAGAAGTTTAGGAATCATTGCCGCACTTTATTTTACGGCAAATTTCAGCGCACAGACAACGCCCGCAGACACAGTATCTAAGGAACAGAAAATTGAGGAAGTGGTGATGATTGGTTATGGATCCCAGCGCAAAAGCAATGTGACCGGTGCAATA
>JAKOOI010000143.1 GCA_022701475.1 Weeksellaceae bacterium | reverse complement strand
AACCGTATTCAAATAATAATCAGCCATTTATTTAATCAATGATAAAATCAAGGCTGTTTAGCCAGGATTTATAGAGAATGACAAAACATTTTGCCTGATCATCGGTTCTTTCTGATCCTATTCTGATTAAAGAAACCTTCCCGGCATCCCGCTTTCCGCCTATTCATCCAACAGGAAATTTCCGGTATTACCTATTCAACCATCACTTTGAAATTGCTGTTCAGCTTTTCTCCTGAAACATTGAGGATGTAGCTGCCTGATACATTCACAGTATTTACCGGAAGGATATACGTACCATTGCTGTCCGGTTTCAGTTTCTCCCTGATTACCGCCTTTCCGCTCATATCGAACAGTACCGCCGTAAGCGCAGAAGTCCTGTATCCGGGAAGCCTGATGAAGAGTTTGTCCTTCACAGGATTCGGGTACACCGTTCCGGCATTCCGGCTGATGCTGAATTCCTCATTGGCCAGCACAGCCTGATTGTACAGGGCACTTACTTCCGGCTGGGATAAAGCGTAATTGTGCATTTTGAGTTCATCCAACGCGCCTTTGTAAGGTGCCGGTGTATTGGCCGTAGCCTGGAACTCCAGCTCACCGATGTTTCCGAGGATGAGGCTGCTGGCTTCACCGATGCCGCTGACTGCCGTTTCATCACCTTCCGCACTTAAGACGCCGTTGGTATAGATCCTCATCTTATGAGCGGCAATATCCCTCATGATGGCCACATGCACCCAGTTTCCGGTGAAATAATTAGCAACCGGGGAAGTGATTTCCTTTTTCGTTATGTTGTCATCGATAGCATACCGGAGCTGGCCGCCTTTGATCTCGATGTTGAAACGTCTGCCGGTAGCACCGGTAGCCGTATTGGCAGTAATGGAACCTTTGCAGAGCAGATACTGGCTTACTGACGACGAAGACGGCAGCAGAGCCGGGGCCGCTTTCATCCAGAAAGAAACGGTAAAGGACTGATTATTAAAGAAGATCTGATCCTGATGCGGGATGCTGGCAATATAAGCGGTATTAGGCGCAGTGGCCAGATCAAGAGCATAGTTTTCCTTTCCCGGAACCCTCACATTCGAATTATCATACGCCGGATTCAATATTCCATGATTGGCATAGGCCGTTGCATCGGTGATCTGCGGGCCTGCGGAAGGCGTCTCTGAGAATGGCCAGTGCCCGACCATTCCCTGCGTGGGGGCCCGGAAATTCCAGACATCACCGGTTGCCGTTCCCAATGCATTGGAAGCATCTACCCGCCAGTAATAATCCGTTGCGGTACTGAGGCTGGTCAGCTGGTAAGAAGGTGCTGCAGCATAAGGAACCGTAGCAACATTGCTCAGATTCTGGGGATCCGTCCCGAAATACACCGAATAACTGGTCGTATTGGCACTGCCGGTCCACTTCAGCAGCAGATTACCGTTGTTAAGTCCTGTGGTAGTGTTGCCGTTTGAAGGTGTTGGGTTAACTGCTTTCACAGGTGCAGACGGAACCGGTGGTGTCGTAATCGATGCATTAGCAGAGTAAACTGAAGATTCTGAACCCTTCACTGCTTTTACCCGGTAATGATACGGGGTGTCCGGTGCCAGCCCGGCGTCGTTATAACTGACCGTATTGGCCGGTAATGCAGCGATTACGGTAAAAGCGGTACCGTTCAGGGAACGTTCCAGGACATACCCTGTTTCATCAGCTGCATTGTCGTTCCAGTTAACGGTCAGCGATCCGGACGGCGGATTGCCTGCCGTAAGGGCATTGGTAAAATTTATACCGGATGGCGGAACGACGAAGTCCGGAGCTGCCGTACCGGGAAGGCTGTTGATATAGACTTCAATATTCAGGTACGGCGCATGATTGGGACTGACAGCCAGGGCATCAAATACATTCGGATCAAGCCCGTTGGCGGTTTCCCAGGCATCGGGCATCCCGTCATTGTCGGTATCCTGGGGAGCCGGTGCCCCGTAGACATGCCCTGCCCCGCCGTTGGTAAATCCGAACTGGGTCGCCAGGTCATTCTGTACATACACGTACGTGGCCATTGTCCCTTTCGACAGCAGATCCGAGATCATCAGCTGGTCCACCTGGTCCCGTCTGGGATAGGAGGCTCCGGCACTTTCCACAATTTTACCGTAGGCTGCCTGGGCGTTCAGCAACGGGTTTTTCATCGGATAATCGTAGGGTGTGGCCAGGATGGCTGCAGGATCTCCTACCGGATAACCCGTAAGATCCTGCGGAACCTGCGCGCCGTCCAGCAGCCCGTTTTTATTGTTATCGAAATAATTGCCGGCACCATACAGGCTGAAGTTCGAGTTTCCCACACTGAAAGGCGTTGTGACCGAACCGTTGGTATTGGGCCCGCCGATGAAATAATTGTTGATGATATTCGCAAAAGAGCTTCCTGCCGAATCACCGCCCATGATATAGGCTTCCCCCGATTGGGTGTGGCCATAGGCATTGCCATAATTCCCCCAATTGTACACTACATTATTCACGAATTCGTTGATTCCCTTGATTTTGTTGTTCCGGGTTTTGTTGCAGATGTACAGATTCCCGATCAGGCTTACCTTGCCGCCCGGAGGAGGCTGGATCAGCCCGCCCGCAGAATGGTTGTGGCGGTGCATGCCCTGCCCGATAATGGAATTCTGGATGGTGATGTTATCGGGGCTCGTCCCGTTGCCGTCCCAGTTGATGGAGAAGACCTCATCGGTTCCCCAGGTGAAGGTCATGTGGTCGAAGATCATATTTGCCCCGTTGGCAACTCCCGAGGCATCCTGGTTCTGGGAAGTGCCGCCGTACCGGATCCGGAGGTAGCGGGCGATCGTATTGTTGGAGCCTGTGAAAGACACCCTCGGCCCCAGAAATACAATGCCTTCTCCCGGCGCCGTCTGTCCGGCAATGGTGGTATTGGCCGCCACTGCCACCACCGACTGTAAATTGACGATCCCGCCTACCCTGAATATGACAAACCTTCCCGGCTGGCTCACGGCATCCCGGAACGAACCCGGGCCGCTGTCATTCAGATTGGTCACCAGGTACACCTGCGGATTTGCCGCGCCCCGGGCCCCTGTGGTATACCTTCCGAATCCGGAAGCTTCCGGAAAGGCCAGCGTCTGAGCGCTGAGACCGGCAGAAGAAAGCATCAGCCCGCAAAACAGTGCTGCCGTCTGCTTATAACGTACATATTTTTTTACCATAGAATTGATTTTTGTGATGAATTAAATCTAACCACAAAACCAGACAGCCGCATCCTGCCCCATCCTGTCTGTCTTCTATGGATCAGGGATTTACGGAACGGTACGCGAATAATAAAAATTGACGGAATGGCTACGGGACGAATGTTGAAGTAGTGAAGGATTATAAAATTGAATACGCTGTCATACATACTTTGTTCCTGATCATAATTAATACCCATTTAAACCTTTAACTTTTCTTTAGACCTATCACAATAAATGTGATGTAATGTAAAGTTTTCCAATTGCTTACTGTAGTATCATGTCTGTTAATTAATTAAACAGAAAATTCAAATTAATTGAAAAGTATTATTCTTAAAACTTACTTTTCAGTCCCATCGTAATTATAATTTTCAAACGTCCACTCGATCATCACTTCATCTATCCAATCTGTAAAGCTATCATTACACACTTCTACAGCATCAATACTATCATATTCAAAATCATGCTGCCAAAAGACAATCGGGCAAATACCATCCGAGTTTCCGGCTAAATCCAGGCAGTAATGATTTCCTTTACCATCAGGAGAAAATGGCAAAAAGTTTACAGGCATAGGATTTTCAACTTCATAATGCTCAAATTCAAATATGCTGTCAAGGGAATTACCTTCCGCTTCATCACTCAACGAATAAACCTCTGTTCCTGCCAAGTTAATACCATTGTGCTTTTTTAAAATATATTTAAATCATCTGCGAGTTTACATCCTCTTTCGTTCTCAAATTTTTCCAACTTCAAGTCTGAAACATTTCCTTCCCCTAATTGTAATAATTCTGATGAGAACTTGTAAAGCTTCTCAAGAGTTTGTTCACATCTTTTATCTGCTTTCATGATTTTATCTATTTAATTTAAACTTAAAAGCCCGATTTCCAGAGAAGATCATTAAGATCTAATTCACTGATATCGAAATCATCAGGATGCAGAATAAA
>JAKOOI010000135.1 GCA_022701475.1 Weeksellaceae bacterium | reverse complement strand
TTATGGCTTATGGCAAAATTACTTATTATTCATTGCTCATTACTTATTACTCATAAAATATGTATATAAAAGATCAACCGAAGGAAGAAATACTGGCATTCATCAACAGCTGGGGCGGCGAAACTTTTGCCAAAACCCTGGAGATCCGTTTTACGGATATTGATGTTGAGAATGAAACCTTAACGGCTACCATGCCCGTGCTGCCGAGGATCCACCAGCCTTTCGGGATCATGCACGGCGGGGCAAGCTGCGTGCTGGCGGAAACGATGGGCTCCAGCCTATCCAATATTTTCATTGACGGGGAAAAATATTATGGCGTGGGAACCAACATCAACACCAACCATCTGAAAAGCAAGAAAGACGGAACGGTTACAGCCGTAGCAAGATTCATCAGGAAAGGGAAATCCATGCATGTCTCCGAAATTGAGATCCGTGATGAAAAGGACATACTGATCAGCCATACCACGATGACGAATACCATCATCCGGAAATAGAATCCGATAGATTACAGTAGAAAGCTCAAATTTTTTGAGCTTTCTTTGTTTACTGACTGCAACTTTTTTATTTTTCTGCATCTTATTGGAAATACGTGATGATTTTAACAACCTTCTCAGCAACTTCATATTTATGAAAAATATATTTTACTCTATATGCCTTTTGTTTCCGGCCGTAAGCTGCGGGAGAGAAATTATAGAGTACCGGATCATCAATACATACAACTATATCAATGGCAGCAATGCTGCTATGGATATTTATTCCTATCATCAGGGTAAAAAAACGAAACACCGGATCATTAAAGGAAATACATACAGCCAGGAACTGGATATTAACTCCGGTTCAGTGGAAGATATGATTTTCTATGCCGACAGTGTAAAAATCGTTTACGGACAAAGCAGATTCAAAGTCTGGAAAGCAGCAGACAACAGCAGCCGGAATATCATACTGAAGCATGAAAATTATATAAAAACGGCAGATAAAGAAAATGACGAGGAATACCAGTTTACCTTTACCACACAGGATGCCGACCAGACTTCGCCCTGCAACGGAAACTGCAACTGATCGGATAATAGTTCCGGTAACTTTTAATTGGTGCTTAAACATACATTCAAAAAACACAAATTTTCTCAATATGCAAATGGAAAATTCCGGAATTATACCGGAATTATACCGGAATTTTCTGCTTTTATAGCCATCAGGATTTCTAAGAATATTCCGTTTGCAATTTGATTTAAAAATCTCACCGGATTAAAAAATTTGCCGTTAATATTAATTTGATCAGGAATTAAAAAAAGAGTTGGTTTAACAAAGATCATCTTGATGCTTGAGACTGCTGGTGATATTAACATAAGAAATTTCCTGCATCCGGCTTCCCTCTTCCAACCGTTTAATCGGGTTTCTGCTTTGGCTTCACGTTAATATATTTAAACGGAACCGGAAGACATTGAAATATTCAGAGAATCGTAACGGATCGAAGATTAATATTCTTACATTTAAAAATTATTTCATTTTTTTATCTTTTTGCTGCAACCTTTCGATTTTTTTTCATCTTTAAATAAAAAGGTATTACTATGAAAAATTTATTTCTACTTCTTATTTTAACCTCAACGGTTTTATTTTCATGCAGGGAAGCCAGTGTAGATGAAGAAACAGTCAGCAAAAACACCCCGGTTTCCTATGATCTATATGTTGCGGGGAATGACGAAAACAACACGGCCAGCTACTGGAAAAACACGACGAAAACCGTGTTGTCATCAGGAACCGGATGCACGGCCACCAAGGTAACGGTGGATAATAACGATGTGTATGTAGAAGGATACAAACTGAATCTGCCGGCATATACCTTTACCTATTATTACTGGAAAAATAATGTCCGGTTTGATATCGAACAGCAACTGGGCTTACAGTCTTCTGATAGTTTCAGACTATATGACATGGCATTCAAAAACGGGAATGTATATATCATAGGAAGCATTAAAAATCCTGCTTCTACCTCTAGTAACGATACTTATCAGTTCTGTTACTGGAAGAATAACGTTAAAACCGTTTTACACAACCAAAGTATCGGAGGTTATTATTCCGAACCTGATATGGACATTATCAACAACGATGTTTATATCGCTGCCTCAAGCAATTATACTGCGGGAAATTATGATTCAGGATATTACAAAAACGGAACTTTTTATTCCCTATCCAATACCAAAAACTTTGTAAAAATTTTACGAGACGGATCAAACATTTATTTTCTTGCCAGACACCGGCAGACCCAAGCCCTGGAGCTCTACAATCTTTCCGCTAATACATATGCCTCTATTCCTTCAGGAACTAACGGTCAGCAATTGTATACGGCAGCATTGGATAATGGCAATAAATATTATGTTTTCCCGGACTATTACTATAAAAACGGGTCTCAGTATAATTTATTTACCCCAGGAAGTCTATTTAGATTTTATGATGATTTCAAAGTACTGGATGACAACATTTACCAAATCCTTCACAAGGATAATAATGGCATCGATTACAAAGTATACATTAACAATGTGGAAGTGCTTACCACCACCAATACAGGTAACCAGAATGGCCGCTTCAGAAGTCTCACCATTATTCCCAACTAGCCTATGTCAACCATTAACTGGCAGCATATTTACCAAGACTATTCCCCAAAACTTTTGGGGATTTGTCGTAGATATATTC
>JAKOOI010000115.1 GCA_022701475.1 Weeksellaceae bacterium | reverse complement strand
AATATCCTGCGGTATTTCAACTTTGCATTTTCCACCGGGCCCAAGCTGGACGATCTCTACATCAGCGGGGACGTGCGGGATGCTTTATCCGTTAAGAAAGCAGGCGAAAATAAATTCGTGGTAGGGTTGTATCCTGTAAAAGATACTGTTGATTATAAGAAAAAGCCGTATTACATCACCAAAGTGGATGATGACGGCTATTTTGAGCTGAGCTACCTGGCTCCCGGAAAATACCGGGTCATCGCCTTTGATGATGACAACGGGAATTCCATCTATGATCCCGGAAAGGAAAAGGTAGGCTTCCAGAAAGATCCCGTGGTCGTGGAGCAATCGGTTTCCGGCCTGAACCTTAAACTCTATCCTTCAAAAAAACCATTGAAGTATCTTGAAATGAAAGATGCTCCCGGCGGAGTGGTAATGACCTTCCAGGGGCAGCCGAATACCGTAAAGGTAGTGCCGCAGAATGAAAAGCTTACCGAGTATAAAGTCACCCATACCCCGAAATCCGATTCGGTCAGGATCTGGTTTGATGCCGTAAAAAGCAACATCGGGCAGACTGCTCCTGAAAACCTCAAGTTCGGGTATAATGCAGATAATAAAAAGGATACGCTGTATAATGCTTCCCTGTTTTACCGCTACAATACGAAAACAGCCATGGACGTCAACAGTGCAAACGGCGGCAGCCTGCTTCCGCCTTTGGAAGACTTTAAGATAAGCTCCGAATACTACATTGACAAGATCAGCCCCGAGAAATGGACTTTCAGGGTTGCAGGGGATACCCTGAATACAGTGCCGTTCACCGCAAAAATTTCAGAGACCAACCCGTATCAGATTCTGGTAAAAGCTGATTTTACAGCAGGGAAAAAGTATCAGCTGATTGTTCCGAAAGAAACCGTATCTTCTTTTTATGCCAGGAATTACCAGTCCAAGCGTTTCGATTTTGAAGCGGATAAAGTAGAAAATTACGGCAGCGTGACCTTTAAGCTGCAGAACGCACCGGCGTCCAGCTACTGGATACAGCTGGTGGACAGTTCGGATAAAGTACTATATCAGAAATACACCAAAGGAAACGAGGTCAAATTCAATATCCTCAGGCCCGGAGAATACATCGTGAGAATCCTGGTGGATAACAATGAAAATAAGTATTGGGATGAAGCCGATTTCCAGAATGGTGTTTTCGCGGAGGATGCTTACATTTATTACAAACCGGTAATCGTGCGGCCGCTTTGGGACAGCAATGAGGAATGGGACCTGAAAGATACGCGGGTATTGGATCCGTCCAAACTAAGCGCTCCGAAAAATAACACCGCACCTCCGGCAAAAGATCCGAAAGACCTTGATCTCAATAATAATGATAACCTGAGGAACGGCAACAGTGCCCTGACTCCGGTAAGGTGATAATCATCTATGAAAACTTTCGGAAAGATACTCCTTTTTACGGGCATAGGCTTTGCCCTGATACAGCTGATTCCTACAGATAAAGTGAATCAGCCGATCAATCGCAGGGTAAATTTCACCGATGTAAATAAAACACCGGAAAAAGTTGCAGGACTCCTGAAAGGGGCCTGCTACGATTGCCATTCAGACGAAACGGTATATCCGGATTATGCTTATATTGCACCGGTTTCCTGGTCGGTAAAAAGCCATGTCAATGAAGGACGTGAACATATGAACCTGTCTGTATGGGATACCTATAATAAGGATCTCAAGGAAAGCATGCTCACTCAATCCATGCAGACCCTTCGGAACAGGTCAATGCCAATGCCAGGCTACATCGTCTATCACAAAGAAGCCAATCTTTCCGATGCTGAAAGGGAGTTGCTGATTAAATATCTCGAAGGACTGCTGGAGTCCGGATCCTATTAGATCAATTGTTAAAATACGCAGATTTCCCGCAGGTAAGGTGCAGGACAGGTCCCTGTCGGAATCTGTACAGCCTCTTATCTGCGGGAACTGTATTTCAGGAACTATCTATTTATTATTGAGATAATGGTTAAAAAACGTTTTCTGCGAGTCAAATGCCAGGTCTTCCGGGTCCAGTTCCTGTAATGGGATCCAGAAGGCTTCTGAGATCTCAGAAGCTTCAAGGCTCACCTGGAATTTTTCCTCTACACGGTATTCGTAGAAAAGATCGATGGTATGATAATCGATTTCCTTATACTGATAGATGTTCGGAAGACTTGCCAGATAGTGTAACCTGGATTCGTCTACCGTGATCTGAAGCTCTTCGTATAGTTCCCGCTTACAGGCCTCTTCCGCGCTTTCCCGGGGATCGATAAATCCTCCGGCCAGATCAAGTTTTCCCCTTTTAGGCTCCCTTTCCCTGCGGGTAAGGTAAATCTCATCTTTATGTCTGATGACTACCGCTACAGCACCTGCAACGTTGTTGTACAGGGTAAACTGACAGAGCGGGCAGCTCCATTTCTTTTCTCCGTCCCAGTGCAGGGATTCCCGGCCACAATTCGGGCAGTATTTCAGTATTTTCATTCGGTTGCATTGATATTTCTCGGGTGATAATTCAGGATGACATCCCGGAGTTCTTCCGTTTTCAGATGGGTATAGACTTCCGTAGTGGTAATGCTGGAATGGCCGAGCATTTCCTGGATGTACCGGAGATCAGCACCGTTCTGAAGCAGGTGTGTAGCAAAGGAGTGCCTGAAAGTGTGGGGCGATATTTTCTTGCTTACGCCTGCTTTGTCCGTTAATTCCTTGATGATCAGGAAGACGATCACCCTGGACATTGAAGTGCCCCTGCTGTTGAGAAAGAGCGTATCCTCATGTTTTTTGTTGATCTTATTTTTGGAACGGGTTTCACGGATATAACTTTGCAGCAGTTGGGCCGTATATCCTGCCAGCGGAACAAAACGTGTTTTGTTTCCCTTCCCGTGCACCTTAATGTACTGTTCCCTGAAGTTGATGTTTGAAATCTTGATGTCGATCAGTTCCGAAACCCGCAGTCCGCATCCGTACAAAACTTCAACGATACAGTGGTTTCTCTTTCCGAGATCCGTATCCATTTCAATCGCATTGATGATCTTATTGATATCCGGAAGGCTAAGTGTATCCGGCAGGTAAAGCCCCAGTTTCGGGCCCTCCAGTAATTCGGCAGGGTTGTCTTCGCGGCATTCTTCTTCCACCAGGAACCTGAAAAAGGCTTTGATGGAAGAGATCCACCGGGCCTGGGAACGTTCGCTGAATTTCTGTTTGGAAAGATTGAAGATGTACTCCTGAAGATGTTCGTACCGGATCGTGTCAGGACCTGTATCTTCCAGGTCTGCTTCCGCATAGTCTTTTAATTTTCTGATGTCCCGGATATAGGCATCCAGTGTGTTTTCCGAAAAGTTTCTTTCAAATCGGAGAAAGATTTCAAAATCTTTAATTTTTTCATCCCATGTCATTGTTGTGTTATTTTTTTAGTTCGCAATCCGAAATTTGTTCTATTTCAATCTGATGGTTCCTTAAGAAGGATATTCCGTCATCGTCTGAATACTCGTTGATATAGACCAGCCGGGTAATTCCTGCCTGAAGGATCAGTTTGCTGCACTCTTTACAGGGTGAAAGAGTAAGATAAAGGGTGGCCCCTTTTGCAGACTGGGTAGAAGCGGCCAGCTTTAAAATGGCATTGGCTTCTGCATGCAGTACATACCAGTGGGTTCTGCCATTGCTGTCTTCACAGCAGTTTTCAAATCCTGAAGGGGTACCGTTGTAACCATCTGAAATAATCATCCTATCTTTTACAATAAGAGCTCCTACCTGCTTTCGTTTACAGTAGGAAAGTTTTGCCCATTCCTGGGCCATTTTAAGATAAGCTTTGTCAAACTTATTCATACAGCAGCATTGTTTGTGGTTCGAAATAATTTTTTAAGGGATAAAAAGATCAGAATTCCGGCTTTCTTTTTTCAAGAAATGCAGAAACTCCCTCTTTTTTGTCGTCCAGATCAAAAAGCTCTCCGAAATAGCTGATTTCGGTTTCAAAACCTTTATCCGTATCTGACAGGTTAACAGCGTGAACTGCTTTGGAGATGGCCATCGGGGAATTGCGGGCAATAAGATGGGCAAGCTCCTTTGTTTTGGTTAAAAGTTCTTCAATCGGGTAGACTTCGTTCACCAGTCCGGTTTCTTTTGCACGCTGTGCAGAAACCATTTTGGCGGAAAAAATCATTTCATTGGCAATCCCTTTTCCTACAAGCTTCGGCAAACGCTGGGTTCCTCCGTAACCGGGGATTAGCCCCAGCGTAACTTCAGGAAGTCCGAGTTTCGCATTTTCCGATGCATATCTGATATGGCACGCCATGGCAAGCTCAAGACCTCCGCCCAATGCAAATCCGTTGATGGCAGCAATCACAGGCTTGGTCATATTCTCAATCTTATCGAACAGCTTCTGATGGCCGCTCCGGGACAGTTCTTCCGCCTTTTCACGTCCGAAATCACTGAATTCCTTAATGTCGGCTCCGGCTACGAAAGATTTTTCACCGCTTCCTGTAAGGATAATCACCCTGCAGGACGCATCTTCATTCAGTCCGTCCAAAGCTGAACTAAGCTCCTGAATGGTTTTAGCATTCAGTGCATTCAGACTCTCCGGGCGGTTTATGGTGATGATAACTGATTTATCTTCTTTTTGTAATAATATATTGTCGTAACTCATTTTCCACTATAAAATATTATTCTGTGCAAATTATAAATTTTTTACAATCAAAAGGAAAAAATATTGACTTTTTTTCCTTTTGATTGAATTTATGTTAATTTTATTATTTGGTATGATTCATCATATTCGGATCAATCATCACATTGAGCTGAGTGGCAACTTTCATTCCGAGTTCTATATTGGCTCTGAAAAAGTGACATAACTGACGGTTGATGATTTCGTTTTTTTTAGGTCCGTCAATCTTTTTCATGTGGCCCACGATATTGCTGATCAGATGATCCCTTTCCTCAGGGCTCATGGCCTTGGAATACAACAGTCCCGGCTGGGTATAATGGTCGTCGTCATTTTCATTTCTGTTGTAGCTGGCGACATGGGCGCTGTCCAGCTCATACTCGAAACTCTTGTACGCCGGGTCCGGCCTGATGTCATCAAAACTGTTCGGATGGTAATTCGGTTTGTCCTGATAATGGCTTGAATCTGCCATGAAACCGTCTCTCTGGTAGTTGTTTACGGCAAACGGGCAGCGGTTGACTTCCAGCTGGTGGGCATTTACACCTACCCTGTAACGGTGGGCATCCTGATAGGAGAAGAGTCTTCCCTGAAGCATCCTGTCCGGCGAAAAGCTGATCCCGTCAATCAGGTTACTGGGCGCAAACGCAGACTGCTCCACATGGGCAAAATAATTCGCCGGCACTTCATTCAGCTCCATTTCTCCTACCTCGATCATCGGGAAATCCTCATGGAACCAGACTTTGGTAACATCGAAAGGATTCCATCTGAAATCTCTTGCCTGTTCTTCGGTCATCACCTGGATGTATAGGGTCCATTTAGGGAAATTCCCTTCTTCAATGGAAGTGCAGAGGTCTTCCTGAGCAAAATCGGGATTTTCACCGGCCATTTTTACGGCTTCCGCATCCGTGAAGTTTCTGATCCCCTGCTTGGTCAGAAAATGGAATTTTACCCAGGTTCTTTCGTTTTCCGCATTGATCATGGAAAACGTATGGGATCCGAAACCATGCATATGGCGGTATCCGTAAGGAGTGCCGCGGTCTGACATCAGGATCAGGACCTGGTGAAGCGATTCAGGGTTCAGGCTCCAGAAGTCCCACATCATCGTATGGCTTTTCAGGTTGGTCTTCGGGACTCTTTTCTGGGTATGGATGAAGTCCGGGAATTTCTTGGCATCCTTGATAAAGAAAACAGGGGTATTGTTTCCTACCAGATCCCAGTTTCCGTCCTCGGTATAGAATTTCAGGGCAAATCCTCTCGGATCCCTTGCCGTATCGGCACTTCCTTTTTCGCCGCCTACCGTAGAGAATCGGGCAAACATCCTGCAGGAATTCCCGACTTTTGAAAACAGCTTGGCTCTTGTATATTTACTGATATCATGGGTTACGGTAAAAGTTCCGTAAGCGCCGCTCCCATGGGCATGGACTGACCTCTCCGGAATCCGCTCTCTTACGAAATGGGCAAGATTTTCCTGTAAGATAAAATCCTGCAACAGGACAGGGCCCCTGGGACCGACAGTCTGTGAATCCTGATGTTCGAAGTACGGAGACCCATTGTTTAGCGTTAATTTTTTAGAATCCATAAATTTATGATTTGTATCATTGACGTTCTGGTAAATTTAAAAAGTAAAGGTACTAAATATCAAATTTACTTCCATATTTAATTTGCCGGTCGCAAAAACATCATATCTTTGTAATAGATAATATTAATCAGATGAACATTCAGCAATTGGAATATCTTATCGCGGTAGATAAGTATAAACATTTTGGTAAAGCTGCACAGGCATGCTTCATTACGCAACCCACCCTCAGTGCAATGATACAGAAATTTGAAGATGAACTGGATGTAAAGGTATTCGACCGCACGACACACCCGATCCGTACCACTGATGTAGGTCTTCAGATCATCGATCAGGCAAAAGTGATCATCGAATCGGTAAATGAGCTCAGAAACAAAGCCAACCTGCTGAATAATATCCTCGGAGGGACCATCAATGTAGGGATTATTCCTACCGTTTCCTCTTTTATCCTGCCTACGGAAATTTTCAAGTTCCTGGAGGATAACCCTAAGATCCAGATGAACGTGAAGGAAATGACCACTGATAATATTGTCAGGGCATTAAAAGCAGGGGAACTTGATGCCGGCATTATTTCCACACCTTATGATACGGCGGATGAGTTCTATCAGGACTTCCTTTTCAATGAAGAACTGATGATCTACAGTTCGGATACGGAAGCGAATAAGAAAAACGCCTACGTGGTTCCGGAAGACCTGAATGTAGAGAAAGTATGGCTGCTGGAAGAAGGAAACTGCCTCAGGAACCAGTTTGAAAACATCTGCCACCTGAAAGAAAATACCCTGAAACCTAAAAACCTTGATTTCCTGGCATCCAATATCCAGACTTTGGTTCATATGGTAGACAAAGTGGGCGGCATCAGCATTTTGCCTGAACTTGCCCTTAACCAGCTTTCCGATGTGCAGAAGAAAAACGTGTTCAGATTCAAGAAGCCTTTTCCATACAGGGAAATCAGCATTATTTATTATAAGCCGACCTTTAAACAGAAAATCATTGACGAATTGTCCCATTCCATCAGGACTTCTCTGGAGAAAAAGCTGAATTATCATGAAAATCCGAAAGAATTCGTAAGCATCAAACCGCAGTAGCTGTTATCATACGGCCGGTAATCTGCTTATTTCAAGAATTATAATTGACAGGCAAAAATTTGAGTATTAAAAAAATAGTACTTAAATTTGCCAGTGTTTACGAACGAGGAAAAATTTGACCTGATTGCAACCTCTCTAAAAAAATGCTAAAACAGTATTTCTTTTTTAGACCTTCCGGCAATTCCTGTTTTTCTTCGTTCAGTTCTAATTTTAAATATGTAAAATAATATGTCTTATTTATTTACGTCTGAATCCGTTTCAGAAGGACATCCGGATAAAATTGCCGATCAGATTTCCGACGCTTTAATAGATCACTTTTTAGCCTATGATACCTCTTCAAAAGTAGCTTGTGAGACCCTTGTCACTACCGGACAGGTTGTATTGGCCGGTGAAGTGAAGTCTGATGCTTATCTGGATGTACAGACCATCGCCAGGGAAGTGATCAACGGAATCGGGTATACCAAAGGGGAATACATGTTCAATGGGGATTCCTGCGGGGTGATCTCTGCCATCCACGAGCAGTCTCCGGATATTAACCAGGGAGTGGACCGGACGGTAGCAGACGAATCCTTTGAAGCAAAAGCCAATGCACAGGGTGCCGGTGACCAGGGGATGATGTTCGGCTACGCTACCAATGAAACGGCGAACTATATGCCGCTTGCCCTGGATCTTGCTCATACCATCCTAAAAGAACTTTCTGCCATCAGAAGGGAAAGTACAGACATCACCTATCTGCGCCCGGATGCAAAAAGCCAGGTGACCATTGAATATTCCGATGACCATAAGCCGGTTAGAATTGATTCTATTGTGGTATCTACCCAGCATGATGATTTCGGGGCCGAAGAGGAAATGCTCAACAAAATCCGCGAAGACATCAAAAATATCCTGATCCCGAGAGTGGTTGCCCTGCAGCCGGAAGAGATCAGGGCGCTTTTCAACGATCAGATCAAATATCACATCAATCCTACAGGGAAATTCGTTATCGGAGGCCCGCACGGGGATACCGGACTTACGGGAAGAAAAATCATCGTGGATACCTATGGCGGAAAAGGAGCGCACGGCGGCGGTGCCTTTTCAGGAAAAGACCCTTCCAAAGTAGACCGCAGCGCAGCTTATGCTACCAGGCATATCGCAAAGAACCTCGTAGCTGCCGGAGTAGCGGATGAAGTGCTGGTACAGGTTTCCTATGCTATCGGTGTGGCAGAGCCCTGCGGATTGTACATCAATACCTACGGAACTTCAAAACTAGATCTTCATGACGGCGAGATTGCCCGTAAGGTTTCAGAAATCTTCGACCTGAGACCATACGCCATCGAGCAGAACCTGAAACTGAGAAACCCGATCTATCAGGAAACCGCATCCTACGGACATATGGGAAAAGAGCATTATATTGCTGATAAAACATTCAACAAAGGTCATAAGAATGAAC
>JAKOOI010000106.1 GCA_022701475.1 Weeksellaceae bacterium | reverse complement strand
ATGCTCCGGTCTTATGAAAACTTCATCCGGCCGCATCGGGACGGATTACTCCCTTGAGGTAACAGAGCATAAGCCTTATTCATTTACCGTGAAGATCATGTACCGCGAAACAGAGCAGGCTGCCATAGGAAGACTGATCATTATTGACGGGCTGGCCGTCTATGACAGGATCAGAACCGAAAGCAGCCACCGGCGGAAAGGGCTGGCTGCACAGATCATGAAAAGCCTTGAATCCGTTGCTTTATCCAAGGGAATTACTGACGGTTTGCTGGTAGCCACCTCACAAGGCAAGCCTCTGTATGAATCATTAGGCTGGGAAATGTATTCCGTTTACACTTCCGTTCTGATTCCCGGAAATCATAAAGCCACTGGAAAAAATCAGGACTTAACAGAGCCTGAAGTAAAATCATAATGGAATTTGTATTACCTGCTTTCCGAAGATCCGGTCAGTTTTTTGTAATTTAGAATCTTCTATTGTGCTCACAGAATAATAATGTAAAATGTAAACCTATAACCGATGAATACCATTTGCGGATTGTGCGGAACGCCTTTGACCTCCATGGATACCCTGCTGGGTGAAAATAAACTGGCAGACGGCCATGTCCTGTGCAATAAATGCCTTAATCAGGCTGCAGCCATTAACAGGGATGTTGAAAGTAACCTTGGCCATTTGTTTCTTCCTGAAATACGGGGAATAATCCTTGAAGGGAAATTAGGCGTCCCCGAAGCCTCACCGGACTCACCGGCATCAGGCAATATGAAAAGCAGTGCCGCGAGTTTTGGCTTCGGCGGTCCCGTCAGCAGGCTGGATGAGATCCAGGACCAGATTGTCGCGCTGAATGCAAGGATCAGTATTTTTGCCAATGCGGAGGTAAAAGAACTGGTTCATGTGCTGGAAAGCGATGAGAAATTAACGGCAATTGCAGAAGGATTAACCATGCCCGGAAAGATTGAAGGACTTATCTTTTCCACCCAGAACAGAGTTGTTTTTATCGACAAGAAATTTTTCGGGAACATCCAGAAGGATGAGTACCTTTTCCGCGATATCGCATCGATAGACCATTCCGAAAGCCTGCTGTATTCCACCCTGAAAATAATGACAAAGAGCGGAGCGGTGGCAGAATTCAAGCTGCATAATAAGAGCGACGGAAGGAATTTTTCGGCGGCAATGCAGACCTACCGTAATGCCAGCGGTCCCCGGCCGGTAATACCGCAACAGCAGCAACCGTCACAGATCCAGGCATCTTCCTACAATTTTTATAACCTGCCCGTATCTGAGTCTGCAGTTCCCCAGACCCCGCCGTCAATACCGGCGCAGCATTCCGCAAACCGTCAGAAAGAATCCCCTGAAATTATTTTTGAACAGCTTGAAAAGCTCGGCAAGCTCCGGGAAATGGGGGTTCTGACAGAAGAAGAATTTGCCGGGCAGAAGAAGAAGCTTCTGGACAGACTATAATGATATGAAAAACCATCTGCAATCTGCTAAGTAAAACTCATGAAAGATTATTGTGTAATATGCGGAAAGGCACTCACTGCCATAGACCATATGCTGGGAGAGAACAGGCTTTCAGACGGCCATCTTCTGTGTAACAGCTGCCTGGAAAAGGCCAGCAGTGTCAATCAGGAACTGCTGGAACATCTTGATCGTTTCAGCAGCAGTGATATCAGGAACCTTCTGGAAAACAGTGCCCCGGAACAACAGGCTGCTGTTCATCCGACAATGATTCCGGTTCCGGAACCGGCTCAGCATTTACCTTCTGTCAATGGCGAATCCGGGATACTTCCACCGCAGTTCTATAAAAGAAGGCTGAAGGAAATAAAACAGCAGCTGAAGCTGGCCAAAGCGAACCTCTCTGTCTTTGCAAAAGGTGAAATCAAAGAGCTGCCCAATCTCCTGGCTACCGATGAACCCGTTCTGGCCGTTACCGATGCACAGTTTGTAAAAACAATGGATGCCGGAATCCTGCTTGTTACCCCGAAAAGAATGATCTCTGTATCCAAAGCGATGTTCCGGCTGGCAAAAATCCATGATTATCCGAATGGGACCATTCAGAAAGTAAGTTTCAAAAACCATTTTATGTCACCGGTGATCAGGCTTCATACGGATACAAATATCGTGGAATTTGAATGTTTCTGCGATAAGCGGGATGCCGAAATCTTCTATGATTTTATTGATAAAATATACAATACGGACCATCAGCCAAAAACGTATGAAGCGAAAGCCGCCGCAATGCCGGCAGCCATCCTTGAACAGCTTGAAAAACTGGCGGTTTTAAGGGAAAACGGAGTTCTTACCGAGGAAGAGTTCGCCATCCAGAAAAAGAAACTCCTTGAAAAATTATAAATATACTGCAGTACTCAATGACAGAAAACGAAAAGTACAGCCACCGGCTTTTACAGGTTAAAAGTGAGCTGGGAAATATCCCGCTGCCGATCGTCACGATCTTTATGAATAAGGAAATGGAACGTCTGCCTCATATCCTGGAGCCTGAAGAAAAAATCATTCATGCCGTCACCGGAAACTGGAAAGGTAAAAAGCATGGTCTTCTGACGGCTACCGATAAACGGATGATCTTTCTTTCATATACTGTGCTGCGTTCATTTGAGGAAACCTTCAGTTATGAACATATG
>JAKOOI010000101.1 GCA_022701475.1 Weeksellaceae bacterium | reverse complement strand
GTTCATTGAGGTTGAACATCATTTTGGAACCCAGTACTTCTTCCGCTTTCGGGGAAACGATGATGGTACGCCATGGAGAAACCGAAGCGGTCTGGATGTAGCCTTTGGCACCCTGCTTATCGGGAGTCAGGTGGGTTTTAAATTTGAAATTTACGGCATCCACTTCGAGGTGGGAAGCCGGATAATCCAGCACCGCGGCTTCTCCTACATTTACATACAGCGGTTCTTTTCCTTCCCTTTTCAGCATCAGAGGTGACTGAACGGCATCTTTAACCAATGTCTGTGACGAATGCCGGTCGAATGCTTTTTCCCACCGGCCCGGTATTTCAGAAATAAGAGTGGTCTGCGGCTGGTATTCCTGGGAATCATAGTCAGCAACGATCCACCAGGCTTTCATATCGGTCGGAAAATCGATTTCGGTATCCTCTTCGCGGATTACGAAATGGTTCAGGTTTTTCTGCTGCGGAAATTCGTAACGGAATCCAAGACCATCGTTGAATAATCTGAATTTTACGACAATGTCCCGGTCTGTAATGTCCTGGTGGAGGGTTACCGTCAGCTCGTTGTAGTGATTAAGATAATTTTTCTTTTCACCCAGGACAGGCTGCCAGGTTTCGTTTCTGGAATCCCGGGTTTCCGCAATGGCACGGAAACCGCCGGTCAGGTCATTTTCTGTATCGGGTTTTGCGATTTCTGCGGCAAACGGCACGGCGATGTCTTTAAACAGCCGGAGCCCCAGCCGGGAATCTTCAACTACCGCATTTCCTCTGTAGTTCAGATTATAATAAGGTATACCCTGTTTCAGCCGGAAGTTCATTTCAAACTTTCCGTCCGGTGACTGTAAGGTCTGCGCACCGGTAGAGGCACAGGCTATGGAGCAAAGGAAAGCTCCGATGGTGATGCTTTTCATAAAACACTGTAATTTGGTGATTTAAAAATACTCAAATTTCGTTAGATCGTAGCGTCCGGATGTATAAATGATTTTGTATCATTTATGATTCATCAAAAAGTATAACTCCACAGGATCAACAATCTTTACAAATTGCATAGGGTATCCTGATATTGAATTCAAAGTAAATATCTTGTGTTGCCCGTTCCGAAAATGGCTAAAGAAATAATACCCGAAACAAAAAAATGAATAATTTCAGGTCTTCCCTTCCATATAAATCTGTGATTTACTTTTGGTATGAATATTTAATAACAATGTAAAAAATTACCGTTATTTGATAATGCCTGCTTCTGGAGATCTGATCACGGCAGGATCTTCGCAGTAGTATTGATAACCTTTAAAATCAACGGCAATTTTTGTATGTTTCTCAGCTGTTTTTCATAGTAATTTTTCCGGTTACATACTATGCCGAAAAAAACCGGGGCAGAAATAAAAATAAGCAGGGTCTCATTTTACTCATTTTTTCCTGCGCCCGGAATCTAAAAAGATGAACTAACTATTTTATTTAATCTGGTCTATGTTTATTCTATGTATATACCGGCATAACGATCATATTTTGGTACAGCAGAGGTTTCATTCCGGAAACGGAATACATTGTACCATTGCTGGTAAAAGAAGTACTGCCCGTAACAACCCCGTTTGTTCCGAAACCGCTGTATAAGCCTCCCTGGCCGTTAGTCCTGGTAAAATAAAGATTTGAACCGTCTGATAGTTTGTTAATGAAAGATCCGTCGGCAAGCGGACTTTCCACGCTTCCCTCAAAGGCTGCCGCTGCCGGTACTGATGCATGTCTCACCTGGACATATCCGCTTTGTCCGTATGACAAATCCAGGGTTCCCGTACTGATGTTTATTTTTCTTACAGGTGACTGTCCGGGTGAAGGGTCTACATATTCATAAAGAGACTGATCTTTCCCGAAAAAATATTCGTAATTGCTGTTGGCGCCTGCGGTTACAGGTGTATTGACTGCCAAGGTTCCGTTGATTCCGTATGAGGAATCCGGATTGTCATCGGTAAAATATTTAGTGAAAGTACCATCTCCTCTCAGTCGTATTTTATTGTCAGATAAAACAACCTTGTAATTCCAGTCCTGGTTATTCTGCATCGGTACGGTATTGAATGCGGTATCCTGCTGTCCGCTTGAAAGATATTTCGTGCCGGAATTCAGATAAAAGAAATTTTCGTTTGCGTAAAAATAATATGCCTCAAAAGCAGGAACAATCACATTTGCATTGGCTCCGGATGAAGTGTCCAATGAGCCGTTGCCGTTCAATCTGGTAGACCGGGTAGGAGAAAGCAAAGGATTGTTCAGATCGATCCCGGGATAAGCAACAAATATTTTATTGCCCTGAAAAGTATTATGGGTGTACGGAATGATCAGAGGCCGGCTGTTGGAGGCCGCCACATCCTGGATCGTTACCGTGCCGTTGTTTCCAAAAAACACATCCTTTGAAAGGGGAATCTGAGCATGAGAGTTGCTCAAAGACAACAGCATTATGGCTGTCAAACTAATTATTTTTTTCATAGGAGCCGTGTTTTTTTATAAAATTGATATCATCAAATCCCCTCAGCGGTGCAGTGATTATTCTGATGTCAAATATACACAGGATGAATATAAATCCACGAATTTTTTTTGTATCATTTTTTATACAACAGGGGTTATATCCTAATATTTATTCACATCGCATCATGTAATGGTGCAGATATCGAAAAAGGATGGGAATGATGTACTTCCTTCCTCTTAAGCAGTGTACAGAATTCTCAACAGCAGGCATTTACAAGATGATAACGACTGAAAAGCGCCTGCCTTTTCCGGTAAATGTTCCGTTGAATACCCAACTTACGGTTTCCTGATGATCCACTGATGATTTCTGAGAAAATCAAAGATTGTAAGTTACTGTTGTATAATACAGGCCTCCGATACCAGGTCCGCCCAAAAAAGAATAGTAATACCTGTTCAGTACATTCGTGGCTCCCGCTTTTACCGTGAGCTTTTCTTTAAAAAAATTATAATTAACCTGTGCATCCAGTGTTCCGTATGCTTTCACTTCCCCGTTGACTAAAAATGACCGCCAGTAGAAACTGCTCTGCCTTTTGTACGTCAGGGTAAAACCAAGGTTTTTGATAACCTGTTCTCCTCCGAAAGACAGGTTGCCGAGCCATTCCGGAGTATTGAAGCCGTCTTCAAAGCCGTCGTTATTGTCAGTCCTGCTTAATCTTGCATAGGATACATTTCCGGAAATCAGATAGTGGCTGCCCAAAAGGTAGCCTGCTCCCAGGCTTCCCCCGAAATTATACACGACGCTCTGGGAATTGGTATACATCCTGTAACGGCTCTGCTGATTCCTGTTGTTCAAAAATGCCGGAATATCTTCTGTCAACGCGGTATTGGGCACATTCATTTCAACCTGTGCAATGAAATTGTTGTACCTGTTGAAATAAAAATCGGCATCCACTTTCAGGTTCTTTTTCAGAAAAAAACCTTTATAACCTGCTTCAAAAGAGGTGATGTGTTCAGGTTGCAGATAGGTATACGTGTTCTTTACCAGAAGTCCTTTTTCTTTCTGTATGGCTTCTGCCACGGTCATACCACTATTGAATCCGGCAGTTACAGCGGCCTGGAACTTATC
>JAKOOI010000099.1 GCA_022701475.1 Weeksellaceae bacterium | reverse complement strand
TTAAATGGGAAACAACTTCACAGTTAAACTTAGCCGCAGATTTCAGATTTTTAAGTAATTTTAATTTAACAGTTGATTATTACAAGAAAAAAACTTCTGATATCTTAAGACAGATCTATATTCCGGGATATGTGGGGGTGACGGTAGCACCTACAGCAAATATCGGCGACATGGAGAATGAAGGGGTGGAAGTAGAATTGGGATATAAAAAGAACTGGTCTGATTGGGGTATTTCGGTAAATGGAAATTTTGCCTATCTTAAAAATACCGTTACCCGACTTGAGCAGGGAAGGGATTATATTGACGGACCTGGCTTCCAGTCGATGGGACCTGTTTCAAGAATTCAGGTAGGAGAATCGTATGGTTCTTTCTATGGATACAACACGCTTGGCATTTTCCAGAATCAGGCTCAGATCAATTCCTATGTTAATGCAAGCGGACAGATAATTTTACCAAATGCAAAGCCTGGAGATTTTATCTGGGCCGATACTAACGGGGATGGACAAATTACGGATGCCGATAAAGTAAATCTCGGAAATTCTGTGCCGAAATTCACTTTTGGGATGACTGTTAATCTGAATTATAAAAACTGGGATTTAATGGTCTTCGCACAAGGACAGGCCGGTAATAAAATCTTCCAGGGATTAAGGAGGCTGGATTTACTGAATGCCAACTACCAGACAGCTATTTTGGACAGATGGACCGGTGAAGGCACTTCAAATTCTACCCCTCGGGTAACTGTAGATGATACCAACCACAATTATACCTGGATGTCGAATTACTATCTTCAGAAAGGTGATTTCGTCAGAGTAAAACTGGTACAGCTCGGATATACGCTTCCGCAGAACATGACACAGAATTTCGGAGTAAATAAGGTGCGTTTTTATGTGACGGGCGAAAATATCTTCACCTTTACAAAATATACGGGATATGATCCTGAAATTGCAGCCGGTGACAGCTTTGGTATAGACAGGGCTTACTATCCGCAGGCAAGAACATTTATTTTCGGTGCAAATATCACATTCTAAAAATTTAACAATGAAAAATAAAATTTATAAAATTAGCATAGCTGCGTCACTTTTTGTAGGACTGGCAATTACCGGTGTTTCATGTAATAATGAAAATATCGAGGATGTAAAGTACTTGGGAGCATTTCCTACAGATAACTTTTTCCGGAACGAGCAGGAATGCTTTTTCGCATTGGTGGGTACCTATGACGGGGTACGGAAATATGCTGCAGGATTCGAAAATATGGTAACATTCTTCAATGCAGGTTCAGATGATTTTTATGCAGGCGGAGGAAGCGGTACAGACGGTGTTGGAATTCAGGGGATATCAAATTTCCAGATCAATCCCAACACAATGCCTGCAAGTTACTGGCGAGACTATTACCAGGGCATTTCAAGAGCCAATGTACTGATTGAAAAAATTCCTCAGGCAGATATGTCTGATGCTGTAAAGAATAGATTTACAGCAGAGGCGAAGACACTGAGAGCTTTGTATTATTTTGATCTTTTGCGTACTTTTGGAAATATTCCGCTTATCCTTAAAGAGATAAAGGCAACTGACGACTACTATAATATTCCGCAGGTTGCTCCTTCTGCGGTATACGCACAGATAGAACAGGACCTGCTGGCAGCAATCCCTAATCTTCCTTCCACAGTAAGCGGTACGGAAAGAGGAAGACTGACACAGGGTGCAGCGAAAGCATTGCTGGGAAAAGTATATTTGTATGAAAACAAAAAAACGGAAGCTGCCGCACAATTCCAGGCTGTTAACGGCACACCAGGCGGGACAAGCCAATATGGCTATAAGCTTGTATCAAACTTTGCGGATCTTTGGGTAACGGATAACAAATTTACTACCGAATCCATCTTTGAAGTGATGCATACCAATCAGGGAAGTTCAGACTGGGGTTTCTGGGGTCAGGGGAAAGATGAAGGAAATTCAATCTGTATCATGACAGCTCCCAGGGGATATAGTAAATTAAAACCTGATGCTCCTGATCTTATTTCCGGATGGGCTTTTAATCCGGTTACAGAAAATCTTTTCAATTTTATGCAGGGTGATCCAAGACTCAATGCTTCCATCATGAATATTAAATCACTAAAGCAGCAGGGCAAGGCTGATTATTCCAGTGCCTACATGGATGCAGGCTATTTCCTTAACAAATATCTACCTACAATCAGTGAAAAAACAACTTTACCGGGTGCCTGGGAACTGAACTTCAGAAAAAATTATATTCTGATGAGATTAGCGGATACTTATTTAATGGAGGCTGAGGCACTGAATGGATCAGGTGCACGTGCACAGGCTTTGCTGGATGCAGTAAGAGCAAGAGTAGGACTGGCATCGGTTCCGGTTTCATTACAAGCCATCAAGGACGAAAGGAGAAGAGAACTGATAGGAGAGGGCCATCGCTTTTTTGATCTGGTAAGATGGGGGGATGCACCTTCGGTATTGGCATTTAAAGGGTTTGTGAGTGGTAAGAATGAAGTTATGCCAATCCCGTATACCGAGCTTACCGGTACTATTCTTAAACAAAACCCTAAATATTAATTTAAAATATAAATTTATAATGATAGCCAAATATATTAAAAGGAGTTTTTTTATAGGCATTGCAGCTGTTTCTTTTGCAGCCTGTACACCGGATACCATTGATGATCAGGGTAACGGGATTATGCAGCCTGCGGTTGATGCCAGCTTTACCGTAACAAAAATTTCAGAAAATAAATACCATCTTAAAAGAAACTATAATAATTATCTCAATTCTCAATGGAATATAGATGGAGCGGGATTTGTTGCAGGAAAAGATGAAATGGATGTTTTCTTTCCCGATACCGGAACATACACTGTTCAACACAACGCGGTAGGCATTGGCGGTCAGGTAGGTGGTACCGCAAGCCATAGTTTTACAATAACTACTCCTGATCCGATTGCAGGAAATATTCTGCAGGGAGGAAAGTTTGAAACAGCTGAGGATATTGCAAAGTGGACTATTCATACCATCAGCCCTACAAAGGCACAATGGGTATTTTCAAATAAAGCTGCCACCATTGTAGCAAGTGAAGGGAACCAGCAGGCCATTTATACAAAAATAAATGTAGAAGCAGGAAAACAATATAATATTGATATGATTGCCTCATCAGCCAGTGGATTGGAGAATACCTGGTTTGAAGTTTATATATTGAACAGTCTGCCATCTACAGGACAGGATATCAGCGGTTCGGTATACCGAAATATCAATACTTGGGACGGCTGCGGAAAATCAGCATTCGCAGGAAAAGTATCAGCGGTAGGATGCGGAAGCAAAAATGGCGGAACCTTTACTGCAACAACTACCGGACCGGTGTATCTGGTGATTAAGTGTGGAGGAGACAAAGTGAATGGGCTTACTATTGATAACGTTGAAGTTCGAAGAGCCCAATAACCCAACCCCACAAAAGTATGA
>JAKOOI010000089.1 GCA_022701475.1 Weeksellaceae bacterium | reverse complement strand
TTTTCCGGATTATAATGGTCGGTCAGCTGTCCGGGAACCGATGTTACCTGCACATCATTGATTCCGTTGTCCCTCAGCATCTTTTCGGCCACTTCTTTTCCGGACATGCCATTGCGCAGGTGTACTCTGGAATAATGCTCGAATTTGGACTTCAGACGGGAAGAAACCCACCAGCTGACCAGCATCGATATTCCTATAATTACATAATATCCTATCATCTCTTATTCCTTAAATAATACAAATTTCACCCCATATGCTGTAAAAACTGTGCCAAAGTATTGTATTTAATTAGCTATATTTGCTTATTAATTCTGCCCAGAACACTATGTCCAACGTTTCAGTTATTGAAGTAAAAACACCGGCCCAGCTTAGAGAATTTGTAAGATTTCCGATGGATCTTTACAAAAACAATCCGTATTACGTACCTTCGTTTGTCAAAGATGAACTTAAAATCTGGGACCCGAAGGAGAACCCGGCACTCGAATATTCGGAGGCGAAGCAGTTTCTGGCACAAAAAGAAGGAAAAACCGCAGGCAGGATCGCTGTGATGATCAATCACAAGGAGGCAAAAGAGCTGGGCATCGAAAAAGTACGTTTCGGCTGGATTGACTTTATTGACGACAAAGAAGTTTCGGAAGCACTGATCCGCACAGTCATTGACTATGCAAAAGAGAAGAACATCAGCAAAATCGAAGGGCCTATGGGCTTCACCAACCTCGATAAAGCAGGGATGCTGACGATGGGTTTTGATAAGCTGGCTACGATGATCGGGATCTATAACCACGCCTATTATCCTGAACATATGGAAGCCCTGGGACTGGTGAAGGAAAAGGAGTGGGTGGAATTTGAAATGAATTTCCCGGAAGTCCTTCCCGCCAAAGTGGAAAAATTCAGCGGACTGATTGCCCAGAAATACAAACTGAAAGTCCTGCATTTTAAATCCAAGGAAGAGATCCTTCCTTATGTGGAACCGATGTTCAGACTGCTGGACGAGACTTACAAACACCTTTCTACCTACACCCCTATTTCTGCAGAGCAGATCACAACCTATAAGGAAAAATACTTCCCGCTCATCGACAAAAACTACGTGATCTGCGTAGTGGATGAAAATGATGAGCTGGTATCCTTTGCGATTACCATGCCTTCCTATTCCAGGGCACTGCAGAAGTCAAAAGGAAAGCTCCTGCCTTTC
The DNA here is from genome assembly GCA_022701475.1 of Weeksellaceae bacterium. Lineage (GTDB taxonomy): Bacteria > Bacteroidota > Bacteroidia > Flavobacteriales > Weeksellaceae > Chryseobacterium. The sequence continues at coordinate 3,496 of JAKOOI010000089.1, read as the reverse complement.
GGATGGTGGCATTTCCTGCAGGCCGGAAAGAAAAACGACAGGGCCAATTTTTACCTGATCGGAATTCATCCGGAATACCAGCGGCGCGGAGTGACGGCCATTATTTTCAAGGAGATCTTTGTACGGTTTACCAGTATGGGAATCAAATTTGCCGAAACCAATCCGGAACTGGAGGAAAACAAAAGCGTGCAGGTCTTATGGCAGGATTACAATCCGGTCAACCACAAAAGAAGAAAAACCTACTCGCTGAATATTGGCAACAGCCGTTAAGGCATTTACTGATAAAAAACCGCGACTCCCTGCTAACCTTTACCTTATGAAACCACACCTGATTATTTTCGGAATTCTTATTGCCGGGTTCATTGTTTTCAATCTCTTTTTCCAGTCGGACAGCGACCGGACAAATACGGCGATCAACATCATCTATGCAAGCGTGCTCTTCGGTTATATTTCCTTTATGGCCTATTCCCTGCTCAGGAAAATGCGGAAATAAACACTAATTTTTATTGATTCTAAATTACCGCTTTTCCCTATTTTAATTCCACTTTTAAGCCGATTAATTTCATGCTTTCTTGTTTATTCGCTAAATTTGCAAATTGAGATAATAATGCAAAAATGAATTTACCTGAAAGTTATATTCCAATCCTTATACAGGCAGGTGTTGCGATCGGTTTCGTAGCCATTTCTCTGCTTGGAGCACATTTCTTAGGTCCGAAACAGAAAAAAGGAAATTCTGTGAAAAACCAGAGCTGGGAATGCGGAATCCCGGTAGAAGGAAACGCCAGAACCCCGTTTTCCATCAAGTACTTTTTAACGGCAGTACTGTTTGTCCTTTTCGATATCGAAATCGTATTCTTTTATCCGTATGCGGTAAATTTCAGGGAATTCGGAATGGAAGGATTCCTGGCCGTGCTTACATTTGTCGCTATTTTCTTCATGGCATTTTTCTACGTATGGAAAAGAGGTGCCCTGGACTGGGACAAATAGAACGGAATAGAAATTTTAAATGACCGTGTTAGATAAGAGAAGTCGGTTTTGAGCTAACCAAACCGCTGTTTCTGAATCTAACTTAAAATCTAAATCAATCAAATGTCAGATAACAAACCAGTAATAAGAACAGATGCACCGGCTCCGGAAGGATTTGAAGGAGAAGGGTTTTTCGCAACGAAACTGAGCAGCGTCATCGGGATGGCCAGAAAATTTTCACTTTGGCCGTTGCCGTTTGCCACCTCATGTTGCGGCATTGAGTTTATGGCAACCCTGAACCCAACCTATGATGCATCCAGATTCGGGATGGAAAGGAACTCTTTCTCCCCGAGACAGGCAGACCTTCTGATGGTATGCGGAACGATATCCAAGAAGCTGGGTCCGGTACTGAAAGAAGTGTATACCCAGATGGCAGAGCCTAAATGGGTGGTAGCGGTAGGTGCATGCGCCTGCAGCGGGGGTATTTTCGATACCTATTCGGTACTTCAGGGTATTGACAAGATTATTCCGGTAGACGTGTATGTTCCGGGATGTCCGCCAAGACCTGAGCAGATCATCGAAGGTGTGATGCAGGTCCAGGCACTGTCTGAAAGCGAAAGCCTGAGAAGAAGGGATACGCCTGAATACCAGAAATTACTAGATTCTTACAATATCAGCAACTAACGGAAATGACAAACGAATTTGTACTGGAAGCTATCACAAGAGAATTCCCGGAATCTGTAATCTCCAGCTCCGAACCTTACGGAATGCTTACCATAGAAGTAAAAAAAGAGGATATCAAAAAAATCGTTCATTACCTGAAAGATTCTACCCTTGAATTTAACTTCCTGACCGATATCTGCGGGATTCATTATCCTGAATTTCCTGAAAAGGAAATCGGGGTTGTGTATCATCTGCACAATATGATGGCCAATTTCAGGCTGCGTCTTAAGATTTTCATGACAAAGGAAAATGTAGAGGTGGATTCTTTAACGGAATTGTATGTAGGAGCCAACTGGATGGAAAGAGAGACCTTTGATTTTTACGGAATAAAGTTCAAGGGCCACCCGGACCTCAGGCCGATCCTGAACATGGAAGACCTGGGCTATCACCCGATGCTGAAAGAATACAGGCTGGAAGACGGTACAAGAACCGATAAGGACGATGCCATGTTCGGTAGATAAAAAGCCACCGGCGAACGGCAACCAGCCAGCAGCCTGAAGCAAATAGCTAAAAGCAATCATTATGAAAGACAATTCATTATCCAACATACTTAACCAATACGAAAGTAAGGAACAGATCGACGGGCAGCTGTATACCCTCAACCTCGGACCTACCCACCCTGCCACCCACGGAATCTTCCAGAACGTCCTTACCATGGACGGAGAAAGGATCCTTCATGCCGAGCAGACCGTAGGGTATATCCACAGGGCATTTGAGAAAATTTCCGAAAGAAGGAATTATTCACAGATCACCACCCTTACCGACCGTATGAACTACTGCTCTGCGCCCATCAATAACCTGGGATGGCATATGACGGTTGAAAAGCTGATTGGTGTAGAAGTTCCTAAGCGTGTGGATTATATGCGCGTGATCCTGATGGAGCTGGCACGTATCGGTGACCACCTGATCTGCAATGGGGTAACCGGAATGGACTCGGGAGCGATTACAGGCCTTACCTATATGTTCATCGAGCGAGAACGTATCTATGATATGTACGAGCAGATCTGCGGCGCAAGGATGACCACCAATATGGGAAGGATCGGAGGTTTTGAAAGAGATTTCACCCCGAAATTCCATGAGCTGATCAAAGATTTCCTGAAGACCTTCCCGCCGAGATTCAAAGAATTCTGTACACTGCTGGAAAGAAACAGGATTTTCATGGACCGTACCATCGGTGCCGGAGGCATTTCTGCCGAAAGAGCATTAAGCTATGGTTTTACAGGTCCTAACCTCCGTGCTACCGGCGTTGATTATGACGTAAGAGTAGCGCAGCCTTATTCTTCTTATCAGGATTTCGATTTCATTATCCCTGTGGGAACCTCAGGAGATACCTATGACCGTTTCATGGTCCGTCAGCAGGAAATCTGGGAATCTATTAAAATCATTAAGCAAGCTTACGAAAATCTTCCGGAAGGACCGTTCCATGCGGATGTTCCTGATTTCTATCTCCCTGAAAAAGCGGATGTATACCAGAAAATGGAAGCCCTGATCTACCATTTCAAAATCGTAATGGGGGAAACCGACGTTCCGAAAGGAGAAGTATACCACGCTGTGGAAGGCGGAAACGGGGAACTCGGATTCTACCTGGTGAGCGACGGGGCGAGAAGCCCGTACCGACTGCATTTCAGAAGACCATGTTTCATTTATTACCAGGCTTATCCTGAAATGATCACCGGCTCTGTAATCTCCGATGCCATCGTTACCATGTGCAGCATGAACATCATTGCGGGAGAGCTGGATGCATAAAACGGTTAACGTACAGGGTATTACTGTACGATGTCCTTGAAAATATAAACAGATAATAATA
>JAKOOI010000072.1 GCA_022701475.1 Weeksellaceae bacterium | reverse complement strand
TGTAACTTTGGAAAAAAAGAGACCAGAGAGAAAACACATTGCCCTGCTGGATTAAAAGAATGTATCTGCCTTAATGGATTTATTGTTGAAGATGGATTCATAAAACACTCAAGAGTCATAAAAAAATCGTGTGAGTGTCATTGAGCATACAGCCTTTAAAGACGCTAAATCAAGTATTCAGAAGATAATACTGCATAGAACAGCAGGAGGAACAACCCAAGCCTGTATAAATGCCTTTAAAAGCGGAAGAAAAAATAAAAAAGGAGGAACAGATCATTACGGAACACATCTTTATGAAATGCCTGATAGTTTAAAAGGGTTGCTTTAAAACTTTCCGGATTACAATACAATTCATCTAAACCGGAAACGACCGGATTATCTCAGATAAAGAAAGTTTTTATTTATTAAAAAAGAAAAATTTCATTTAAATTTAAAGATCCAAAACATCGAAAAGCCATCTATGAAAAAGTACCTCCTTTCACTCGCTGCTGCCGCGCTTTTTTATACCCCATCTGAAGCCTGTGCATGGTCCGATCCGGATTATGAATATTTCAATCTCTTTACCCAGAGCATCATCCGGGACAAGTCTTATCTCCCTTTCCTGCACAGCTATTCTTCCCGCTTTTATACGGACTTTAAGCCGTCACAGATTCCTGATGAGAATATTGAGGCCTGGCGGAGATTTTTCAACAACCGGTTTTCTTATGCAGAGACCAGCTACCTGGTGAATAAGATCAGCATGAACGATCTCAATGCCCTTAAAAAAGGAAGCCCTTCGGACCAGCTGCTGATGAAGGCCGGCCCCGGATTTTATCAGAAATACCGGGAAGCCATCGATTACCTGATCGAAGCCAAGTACCTTGAGCCTTATATGCGGATCAATTTTGTGGAAAACCCGGATTCATTTTTCTACGGTAGCCCGCAGAATGAAAAAAATGCGACCCAGCTTGATTACGGTAAAACGGTTGCCGCACTCACCTCTCTGTACAATGCCGCGCGCAACCCTGAAATCAAACAGCGGTACGGCTATCAGCTGGTACGGTTCAACCATTATACCCGGCATTATAACGAAGCTGTGAGCGCTTTCAAAAACTATGTGGAACCGCTCCGGCTGAAAGGAGCACCTTACCTGATGGCACTGGACCAGCTGGCCGGAGCCCAGCGCGGACTGGGAATGAACAGCGAAGCCAACTGGAATTTCTTCCGGGTTTTCAGGGACAGCAGGAGCCGTAAGGAATCAGCTTTCGTATCGATGAAGCTTTCCGATACAGCGTCTTTCAACAATATCCTTAAAAGGGCACAGACCGGTGAAGATAAGAATATGGCTTATTTCCTGCTGGGTTATGAAGATTTCAATGATCCGGTTCCGGTAATGGAAAAGATGTTTGAAATCAATCCGGATTCGGAGATCCTTAAAGTCATGGCCGTAAGAAGCATCAATGAGCTGGAACGGAATTACCTTCCGGTTTATTATTATCAAAATGCTGAAGGAAATGTTTCTGAACCCAATAAAGCATCAGCATCAGCATCAGGTAAAGAACCGGATCAGGTGCAGGGCACACCGGCGAAACCGGAAAAAGAAGAGCTTTCATTCTGGCAGAAGATCGTCAGGTTTTTCAGAAACCTTTTCAGCAGCAAAAAAGATCAGGATTCTACAGGAAGCAAAACGAATCAGAGTGACGATGAGTTGTCGGATAATCCAAACCGGATTCCGGTATTTACAAAAAATAATTACGGGTACGATGATCAGACGAAGGATTTCCTGGATGAACTGGAGAAATTCACTGACAAAGCCAAAGGAAAGTCCAGGGATGAATACTGGCAGATTGCCGATGCTTACCTGAAATTTTTAAAGAAAGATTATCAGGCCAGCACTGAAATACTGAATGATATCACTACCGCCAACCCGGAATATCAGGAACAGATCAAACGGATGAAGATCCTGAACGACATTGTTTCAAGACCGAAGATCGATGCGGAATACGAAGACCATTTAATGAATGATTATGCGGAGTATTTTGCTGATCAGCCGGAAGTCAAAAAAGACAGTATCGATGATGCAGATGATTATTACGGTGAAGTGCCTTCCACGAAAGATTTCCTGAAGGACGTTTTGGCCAACCGGTATTTCCTGCAGGGTGAAGACGGAAAGTCCTTCCTGATGAATAACAAGCTGTCGGACCTGCAGTACAATCCCAATTCGGATCTGGTGAAGAGCGTGGAAGATTTTTACAGGAAGCCCGGTAAAACGAAGTTTGAACAACAGATCATTGCCCGGAATATTGATGATATAGGAAATGTCGATGCTTTCTTTGCGGTTATCTATGGAGACCGTGCAATGAAGCAGGCAGACTTTGCCAAAGCAAAATCCTATTACGCCAAAGCACGGCAGTTTTCCGGTATTCCCAGACAGGAATGGGATGAGCAGCCGGGCAGGCCCGTTCCGGTAACATATGCTGCCGGCCTGTATAACGGCTTTGCCAATATCCCGGACCTGGTGTTTGGGCACAATGCATGGGTAAGTTACGAAAGCAGCCCCGAACAGACCATGAAGAAGGAAGATTATTCAAGGTTTCCATTCATCACACCTTCCATGGATAAGCTCCAGTTGGCCGATGCCCTGATTCAGCTGAAACAGATCGCCAATGGAAAAGATGACAAAGCAGCGCAGGCCGGTCAGCTGATCGGGAACCTGCTGTACAATACGTCCATGCTCGGCTATTACCGCCAGCTTTTTGTGATGGATAT
>JAKOOI010000051.1 GCA_022701475.1 Weeksellaceae bacterium | reverse complement strand
TCTTTAGCAACGATTTCGCAGTTCTTTTCTTTGATAAGATCTACATACTTGTTCACTGCTTCCTCCACCTGAGCTTCAGATAGAACGGGAGTTAAAATGAAAACAGTTTCGTAATTGTTCATAATGTAAATAAATTTGTTAATTATTTCGAGGTGCAAAATTAGTATTAATTTATTAATTATACAAATTTTTATGGGTATTTATAATGATTTACTCATTAGGCAAGCAGGGGTCCGAAATAAGGCCGTAATCCCCGTCCGGAATTTCATGCCACGGATCTGAAGGCTGCCGTATGAAGAGGTGGTCCGGGTATCTTTCACCAGAGTGCCGACTTTGCTGACAATGAAAAGATAAAACGGATTTTTCTAATTCTGATCCGTAATAAAATGACGGATCTTCGGACTGAACAAAGGTTTTCAATAATGGAATTAAACATCTGAAAAAAAGGGTTTTCCCGCAACTCCCGAAAGATCATACATTCCGAATAACCGGCCATGAATTTAAAAATCAATTGTTCCTGTTCTCTGGAAAAATCAAAAAGCTTGTCAGCATCCGGTTTCCTGAAATCAGGTTCCATTTATATATCGTTTAGTTTTAAATATAAGAGCAAAAAAGTTTTGAGCTTTAAAAACAGAAAGGACCCATTTTCTTAATAATTTTAATTTAATTACTGATTCTTTTTCATTAAACCTGTTATTTTGCTGATCATATTTTCTGCGTTGGCATTTTCAGGGTTTAATTGTAAAGATTTTTTATAATTTTCTAAGGCTAAAGCATAGTTTTTAATTGAAAAATACCCTTCACCCAGACTGTCAAAAGCATTTGCGGATTGTGGATTTTCTTTAACATTCAGTGCAAAAACTTTTATGGCCTCGCTGAATCTCGAGTTCCTCAACAGAATATAACCCATATTATTCAATGAGTCTTCAAAATTCCATTTCGGATCTTTTGCTTTGGTAGTGTAATAATGTTTTTCAGCATTCGGGTTGTTGGGTTTGGCAAATTCGGTGATTATCGATTCTTCCGCCAACAGATAGCTGTCAGTTAAATTTTTATCCACGATGGCTGCAATATGATTGATCATGTAATATTGCTCAGAGAAGAATCGGTATCCGTTTGACATCATAACAATTGCCATATTATGATGTGGAAAAAATCTGTAAGCACTTACGTTTCCGCCGGAAAAACCGTAAGACGGAATATTATTCGCTTTTGTAATTTCCCAACCGTATGCAAAAACATCTTTTTTGTTTCCATACTCAAACGGTTGCCACATGGCGTCTTTCGTTTTTTGATTCAGAAAATCATTTGTACTCAAATGGCTGCTCCATTTTAAAAAGGCGGGCAGGGTAATGGCTATTCCATTTCCGGGATATGCTTTTTTCCCCTCAACATCTGCAGACTTTACATATTTTTCAGTTTCCGCATTATAATTATATTTAATTATGCGATTTGGAATTTTTTCAAGAGCATTTGAAGAGTAAACAACTTGATTTCTTACATCGGAAAACTGATTATTCAGAATAAACTCCTCAAAAGATTGTCCTGTAATTTTTTCAATAATCATCGCAAGAAGCATATAATTTGTTTGATTATATCTGTACTCGTTTCCGGTTTTGAAATCCATCTTCTCTGTGCTTAAACGCTTAATGGTTCCGGATTCAGAGTATTCAGGTAAAATATCACGGAATACAATAAAATTTGGCAATCCTGACGAATGCGTCAGAAGATTTTTTACTTTTACATTCTGCCATTCTTTTGGAAGATGATCAACATATTCCGAAATATTATCTTCTAAGGATAATTTTCCCTGTTCTATCAGTTGGAAAATTCCCACATTCGTCATTATTTTTGAAGTAGAATAGATCCTGAACATCGAACTTGGACTTACTTTTTTACCATCTTCTAGATTTTCCGTACCATAATATTGTTCAAAAATGACCTTTCCATCTTTTAAAATGCCAATTGCCAGACCTGGAATCTGGTTTGCTTTAATCGTTTCTTTTACATAGTTATCAATTAATTTTGATGGATTGGTTTGCTGTGAGAAAGCCACAGTTGAAATATTTAAGGCTAAGATTATTAATAGAATTTGTTTCATACTTCAAGAATATTTGTTCTTAATGTAAGACACCTGAATGACTGATTCTGTTACATTACTTGTACTTGTTTTATAAAAAATATCAGGGTTTTTTCAACAAAAAAGCCTCCGGAAAATCCGGAAGCTTTTATTTTTATCGGTAAGGATTACTTATTACCTGTTGCTTACTAATTATATCTCGGTATTCAGATCCCAGTTCTGGAGGTAATCATGAACGTGCTTCAGCATCATTCCTCCCAGAGAACCGTCAACCACCCTGTGATCGTAGGAATGAGACATGAACATGAGGTTTCTGATGGCAATCACATCGCCGTCCGCCGTTTCCAGGACGGCCGGTTTTTTTACAATGGCTCCGATGGCCAGGATGGCTACCTGCGGCTGGGGAATGATAGGGGTTCCCATGAGGTTGCCGAAGCTTCCTACATTGGATATCGTATAGGTGGCACCCTGCGTATCTTCCGGTCTCAGTTTTTTATTCCTTGCCCTGTACGCCAGGTCATTAATTGCTTTCGCCAGTCCTGAAAGGGATAGCTGATCTGCATTTTTGATCACGGGAACAATCAGGTTTCCGTCCGGCAGGGCGGTGGCCATACCGATATTGATGTTTTTCTTCTTGATGATGTTTTCTCCGCTGATGGAAACATTGATCATCGGGAAATCCTGTATCGCTTTCACTACCGCTTTTACGAAAATCGGCATGAACGTCAGTTTTTCTCCTTCGCGTTTCTCGAAAAGGGATTTGTTTTTATTCCTCCATTTTACCACATTGGTAACATCCGTTTCGATGAAAGAGGTAACATGCGGGGCAATCTGCTTGGCTTTTACCATATTTTCAGCGATGATCTTTCTCATTCTGTCCATCGGGATGATCTCATCACCGGCAGCGGCAGTAACGGTAGAGGCCGGTGCGGAAACAGCGGCTGGCTGCGGAGCAGGGGCAGGAGTCTGTACCGGAGCTGCCTGAGGAGCAGGCTGGTTTCCTCTGTTCTTTACATAGGCCAGGATATCTTCTTTGGTAATCCTCCCTTCAAGTCCGCTTCCTTTGATGGATTTCAGTTCCGTTTCGGAAATATTTTCCTGCTGGGCAATGGATTTTACCAGCGGGGAAAGATAAAGGTCTCCCGAAAATTCTGCTGAAGGAGCACCCTGCAAAGGCTGTTCGATGGTTTTCAGGGTTTCGGCATCCGGTGCCGCAGCAGTTTCCGGCTGGGTTTCTTCCGTTGGTTCCGTATTGCCTCCTTCGCCTTCAATTTCTAAAATGGCAATGGCTTCACCCACTTTGGCAACTTCGTCTTTCTGTTTTAAGATCTTTACGATTTTTCCCGAAACCGGTGTAGGAACGTCCGAATCTACCTTATCCGTTGCAATTTCCACTACGGAATCATCTTCTTTCACGGTATCACCTTCATTGAACAACCAGGTGATAATTGTCGCTTCCATAACACCTTCTCCCATGGAAGGAAGCAATAATCTGTACTCTGCCATTTTTAATTTTTAGATTTTGACAAATATATAAAAAAAAACGATTTTTTTAGGAAATATTAAATTTTAGAAAAATTCAATATAAACACTTTCGCCCAGATTAAGTCCGAAAAGGGACTTTGCACCGTTTTTTCGGCTGCCTTTGTAGATGGTAAGCTCCAGTAACTGGCTGTCATTGAAAATGGCTGCAGACTGCCCGTGGAATTCAGTTTCCCGTTCCCAATCTGATACCACTTCAGTATGGCTTGTAAACACTTTCGAAAGGGAAAGGTTCCTGAATTTGATGGTGAAATTTTCATACCCCTTGCCAATGGTTTCAAATAAATCTTTATTGATATTTGAGATTATATTTCCGAAATTATCAATATACATCACCTCACCGATGATCATCTTTTCAGAATCGTTGTACACCGGTTTCGGAAAAGACAGTTTCCTGGCGGCATCGATCTTCCTTCCGATCACTTCCGGAAGGCCTCCGTTGGCGAGATGCACGGCTGCGGGTACGAAAACATCGGCAGACGTAAAGTTCACGATATCATCAAACCTGTTGTTCAGGGTGATTTCATAGATGGCCTCGGGATTGATATCATAAAAAATCAGGCTCACCATGCCGTTGTCTGCGGCTACGAAATAATGGCCGTCTGCCTTACAGACGATATTTTTCCTCGATTTATGATGGAAGCTGTCCACGGAAAGGATATGAATTGTCCCTTTCGGGAAATACTTGTAGGCATTCCTTACGATATAGGAAGCCTGTATCAGGTTAAAAGCATCGATTTCATGGCTGATATCAACAATATGAACATCTTCATTCAGGGAAAGGATGCTGCCTTTTACAGCGGCAATTCTGTAATCCAGATTTCCGAAATCCGAAGTAAGGGTAATAATTGACATGGAAAGGGTTTGTATTGATAGCGTATATCGTTGTGCAAATTTATTTAAAATAATAGGAATGCCGCAGTAATTATGGAAAAGAATTTGATGTAATCTGAAAAAAAGCTTTAAATTTAAAATCTAAAATTAATACTATTACTGCATGTTTGAACTAACATATGATCTGGAGGATATCGATGCGAAAGTCTTCTATGGAGTTAACAACCAATATTTCAATCTCATAAAATCTACTTTTCCCACTCTTAAAATTACCGGAAGGGACCATTCCATCTTTGCAAAGGGAAATCAGGAAGCCCTGGATATTTTCAGGCAGAAACTTGATGATATCGTACGCTACATTTCCAAAAACAATGCAATAGACCTGAAAGATGTGGAAAACATCCTGAACATCAAAGACGAAAATGAAAAGCAGCTGGTGTTCGACCAGGATATCATCGTAAAAGGCGTTAACGGTAAGATAATAAAGGCCAAGACGACCAATCTGAAGAAACTGGTGAAGGAAACCGAAAAAAAGGATATGGTTTTTGCCATCGGCCCGGCCGGAACCGGGAAAACCTATACCAGTGTGGCACTCGCTGCAAAAGCCCTGCGGGACAAGTCTGTAAAAAGGATCGTCCTTACCAGGCCTGCTGTGGAAGCAGGGGAGAGCCTGGGATTTCTGCCCGGCGACCTCAAGGAAAAACTCGACCCTTATTTACAGCCGCTCTATGATGCATTGCGCGATATGATCCCGCACGAAAAGCTGGAAGGGTTCATCGAGAAAAAAATCATTGAAGTGGCGCCGCTGGCGTTTATGAGAGGGAGAACGCTGGATGATGCCTTCGTGATCCTGGATGAAGCGCAGAATACCACCCATTCGCAGATGAAAATGTTCCTTACCCGGATGGGAATGAACGCCAAATTCATCATTACCGGGGATCCCAGCCAGGTAGACCTGCCGCCGAAACAGCAGTCCGGCCTGAAAGAGGCCATGAGGATCCTGAAAGATGTAAAAGAAATCGGCTTCGTACACCTTACGGAAGAGGATGTTGTACGACATCCGGTGGTGCGAAAAATTATTTTAGCCTATAACGAAGAGGATAAAAAACACAGGAATGAATAATCTGAATTAAAATATAAATTTAAAAAGGCAGAATGATGAAAATTGTTCTGCATTTTAATTTTAT
>JAKOOI010000050.1 GCA_022701475.1 Weeksellaceae bacterium | reverse complement strand
TTCCTGCGGATGAAAGTAATGGAATTGTTTACGACTATTCTTCTGAGCCAGAACGGAAAACTTTTCCAATCCCTGCAGTCATTGATCTTTGAGAAACAGGTAAAGAAGGAATGCATCAGAATGTCTTCCGCATCCTGTATGTTGTTTACGTAAGAATTCGCTACGGCCAGCATCTTTGGCGAAAGCAGGTCGAAAAGAGCTTTCTGCCCTTTCCGGTCCTGTTTTTTTGCCCGTTTAAAATGCTCTTCAAGGTTCTTCATGTATCAGTATCTGATGATAAGACGGATTTTTTTTAAAAAGGTTGTCTCGGAAACAAAAAAAATTGCACTTTTTTCAAAAGTGCAATGAAATATATTTAAATAATGATATACAGATCGTCAAAAAATATAACTGATCAATGCTTTACATCAGAGAGCACAGCCGGATTGTGTTTATGCCTGAACAGCACCGCGAAAAGAACGGCCAGGATCAGAGAGTAGACAGCAAATGAAAGCCAGATGTTATGCCAGTCTTTTACCATGACAGGCGATGACAGAGTTCCGTCAGGATGCACTGCAGCATTGAAGCTTTTCCGGAGAATTTCCAGGAAGGTGGCATTATCGGGAGTGGTCTCCAGATACGCCGACAGTGATGAAACGGTGGTAAATTTATGTGTGAAAAATTTATCGATCGCCCATCCCGCAGCGTAGCTTCCGAAAACCGCTCCGAATCCGTTGGTCATCATCATAAACAGACCCTGTGCTGAGGAACGTATTTTTTTATCGGTTGTGGTTTCCACGAACAGCGATCCTGAAATATTGAAAAAGTCGAATGCCATTCCGTAAACGATACATGAAAGAATGATCAGCCCGAGGCCGAATCCTTCAGGAACGCCATATGCGAAGAAACCGAACCTCAGCACCCAGGCGATCATCGACATCAGCATTACTTTTTTGATACCGAATCTTTTAAGAAAGAAAGGAATTGCCAGAATGAACAGTGTCTCAGAAACCTGGGAGATCGACATAATGATGGTGGAACGTTGTACAACAAACGAGTCGGCATATTTTGGGAAATGCTCGAACTCACTCAGGAAAACGTCTCCATAGGCATTGGTCAGCTGAAGGGCTGCTCCCAAAAGCATCGAGAATAACAGGAACAAAGCTGTTTTATAGTCTTTGAAGAGCTTAAAGGCATTCAATCCCAGCTGCTCGGTGAGCGGTGCATTTTTATCAATCAGTTTCTGCGGCGGGCATTTTGGCAAGGTCAATGCATAAATTCCCAGGAAAACGGCCACAGCGCCGGCAATGTAAAACTGGCCTTCGCCTGCTTTGTTTCCGGTAAGATTGGTGATCCACATGGCTACAATAAACCCGATGGTTCCCCAAACCCTGATCGGCGGAAAATCTTTCACCACATCCAGTTCACTGTTTTTAAGGATGGTATAGGATATGGAATTGGCCAGTGCAATGGTTGGCATATAGAAGCACATCGCCAGAAGCATGATATAGAAAAAAGAATCCGGATCCGCGGAATGCGGCAGGATGAAAAGCACAATTCCGTAAAGGATATGCAGTACAGAAAAAATCCGTTCCGCATTCACCCAACGGTCAGCGATAATCCCGGTAATCGTCGGCATAAAAATCGAAGCAATTCCCATCGTCCCGAAAACAGCCCCGAACTGCGCACCATCCCAGTGTTTTGTCCCGAACCAGAAGTTGGCAATTGTAATCAGCCATGCCCCCCATACGAAAAACTGAAGGAAACTGAGAACGGTAAGTCGTAATTTTAAGTTCATAATGAATGGTAGCTATGCTCTTTAATCGATTTTCTTTTTCCTCCTTTTGATTTCTTCCTGAATCTCGAGTGCCGTATCAAAATCTTCTTCTTTTACCGCTTCCTCCAGCAGCTTCTGCAGCTCTTCCATAGAAACGGATCTCAGGTTATCTTCAGTCTGTACCGTTTCGGAGAAGGTTTCCTCTTCCCTGGCAGCATCTTCCAGCTCCAAAAGAATGCCTGCTTCATTAAGCACCTGCTGGGTAGTGAAAATGGGCGCATCAAAACGGACAGCCATGGCAACGGCATCGGAAGTCCTGGCATCCAGAATAAGATCCTCACCGGTCTGTCTGTTCCTGAAATTGATGTTGGAGAAAAATACGCCGTCAACAATCTGATAAATGATAACGGAAACCATCTCATACTGCGCAGAAACGATAAATTTAGCAAAAAGGTCATGCGTAAGAGGACGCGGCGGATGTATGTCTTTCTCCAGACCGAGAGAAATGGATTGTGCCTCGAAATTTCCTATGACAACAGGTAATTTTATATGTGTTTCTTCATGTTCCAATAACAAAGCGTACGCCCCTGATTGGGTCTGGCTGTACGATATTCCGCGAATGATTAGCTGTTTATAATCCATGGCTACAAATATAGATTAATTTTCATTTTTCTTTCAACTTTTTAGGCAAAAATAAAAGCCCGCAAAGGGCTTTTATAGATGAATGGTGATGATCGGTAAATAGCAGATTTTATTTCATAAGTCAATTTTGCTTTGCAAGTGAATTTTGAATGTAAAACAATTATTAAAATTGACAAGCGGAGCAAACTGACCATTTACCATTGACTTTTCTTATCCTTTGAGGGCTTTGATTTTCTCCGTTAAAGCAGGCACGATCTGGAATGCATCCCCTACTACCCCGTAATCAGCTGATTTATAGAACGGAGATTCAGGATCACTGTTGATCACTACAATGGTCTTGGAAGAATTCACACCGGCAAGGTGCTGAATCGCTCCTGAAATCCCTACTGCAATGTAAAGATTAGGGGCAATCGCTTTACCGGTCTGCCCAACGTGCTCCGTATGAGGCCTCCATCCGATATCGGATACCGGTTTTGAACAGGCAGTCGCTGCGCCCAGCACACTGGCAAGATCTTCAATCATTCCCCAGTTTTCAGGACCTTTCATGCCTCTTCCTGCAGAAACCACGATTTCCGCTTCTTTAAGATCCAGCTTTCCGGAACTCTGTTCATGGGAAATTACTTTCGTATCTTCGTTGGTAACGGAAAGTTCCTTCACTTCTTCGGAACCGGCCTGGCCATGGCTCAGGAAAAGGAGACCAAAAAGGAAAAGGAAACCAATATCGATGAAGTGGTATTGGTAGGCTATACCAGGGTTTCCAAAAAGGATGTTACCAATGCGGTATCTTCCGTAAAAGCCGATGCGATCAAGGATATGCCTTCCACCAATGCTGCAGAAGCCATCCAGGGAAGAATGGCCGGAGTGCAGGTTTCACTGAGTGAAGGATCGCCGGGAGCCGATGTGGATATCGTTATCAGAGGAGGAAACTCCATTACCGGAAGCAATGCGCCACTGTATATTGTAGACGGTG
>JAKOOI010000034.1 GCA_022701475.1 Weeksellaceae bacterium | reverse complement strand
AGTTCTTTTTATAATTAACTATTTTCTATGCTAGGTTACTACCCTCAGTCTTTTTCATATACATGCTTATTCTTTAACTCCAATAATAAGATATATAAATTGAGTATAATTCATCTATTGGTGTATTGTTTTAATTTTTATCCATTATTTATGGATTTAATTTACTGAATTTTTATTGATTTGGCTTATTATTTGAATTTATATTATATATTGGAAGAGTTATTTTCGGGATTTATTAAGGATTAGATTTACTGCCAGTATTATTAAGCCGAAGAGAATTATGGAAAATATCTATGCCTTACATCCGGAAACAGAAATTTATCGTATATCACAACATCAATATGAACTGAATACTGCTAAAAAAATAAATATGTCTTCATCCAAAGATACTTTTTTACATCTTATCAGAGCTGAAATCGAGGAATCTTTTGGAATTACCATTCCGGATCAAACCAGTGAGAAAAAAATGATCTTTCCGTTGTCAAGCTTTTTGGCAGGTATATATCAGAAAAAGCTGTATGTGTATTTTCAGTCCGGAAAGGCAGTCAATTACCGCGTGCATTACTTTATTTTAAGTATCAAAATCAGATAGATACAGCGTTAATATGTGAGGGTGTCCGGTACTTTCTATTGATGGGAAAGAAAAAACCACCGGATTCCGGTGGCTTTACGGCGTTTTGACGTCTTAATTTTATGAATTAAAGGCTTCAATAATTCTGGAAAAGTCTTCCAGCTTCAGGGCTGCACCGCCAATCAGTCCGCCGTCGATATCAGGCTGTGAGAAGATTTCCTTTGCATTGTCCGGTTTTACGGAACCACCGTACAGGATCGAAATTTCATTTGCTACCTCCTGTCCGTATTTTGCGGCAATAGTACTTCTGATATGGGCATGGATTTCCTGGGCCTGCTCAGGCGATGCCGTTTCCCCGGTTCCGATTGCCCAGACCGGTTCGTAGGCAATCACCACTTTTTTAATTTCCTCTGCAGAAAGCGTGAAAAGAGCTACTTCCGTCTGGTTTTTCACCACTTCGAAATGTTCGCCTGCCTTTCTCTGGTCCAGGGTCTCTCCGTTACAGTATACGGGGATCAGGCCTTTGTCCAGGGCCAGCTTTATTTTTCTGTTACAGTGGGAATCGGTCTCACCATGATACTGCCTTCTTTCGGAATGCCCGATCAGGGAACCGGAAGCATCGATGGATTCCAGCATCTCAGCGGAGATTTCACCGGTATAAGCGCCGCTTTCGTGTTCGCTCATATCCTGTGAAAATACACCGATCTCATCCTTTTCAAAAATATCTTTGGCCATCATCAGATATAAAGCCGGAGGTGCGATCCATACCTCACAGTTTGCAGCATGGTTGTTTTTGTAACTCAGCAACTGTACCATCAGCTGTTGGGCATCGATAACATTCTTGTTCATTTTCCAGTTGCCGGCAACTATTTTTCTTCTCATAAATTTCTATTTTAGGGTTCAGGCAGTATATGAATACCTGCTTTATATTTCAGTTGTATTACTATTCCAGAGGTTTTTCAACAATGTATAAAAGGTATGTTCCTCATCAGTCACTACATTGTCAGCTTTAATCAGTGTTTTGGCGAACTGGATAAAATTGACGCGTTCCTCTTCAGTGGAATCTTCATAGAAGCAACGCGCATGGAACTCAAAATGGTCTTTCCATTCTTCCGGCTGAAGCGTAGCAATGGCATCCAGCTCGTTGTCGAGGTTGATTTTGAAAGGAAATTCGTCGGCCAGATACTGTTGCACAATCATACCTTCTTCAGGGGCAAATTCCCCGTCTACAGAGGAGAGAATCATCAGCAAATGGTAACCGGCAATCGGCTTGTTGGATTTCTGCATGGATATGGTTTAAGGTTTAATATTCAGAATTTATTATTCAATGTTCAATGTTCAATGTTCAATGTTCAATGTTCAGGGTTTTAGTTTTCTCATTGTTGGTGATGAACGGGTTAATGGTCAATTGACCTCAGTGAAATTGGCTTACGCAGCAAAATTCACCACTTACCGCTGGCACAAACTTCCAGGCTTGTGTCCATCGTCAGGAATTCATCCTTTGTCATTCTGCATAGTCTTTTGCCGGCTGCTTGTCCACGATTTTACCGTTCTCCAGGACCAGGACAAAAGGGTTGCTTCTGGCAATGGTTTTGATAGCGGTTCCGTCCATCATCATATTTTTAATCGTTTTAAAGGTATTAGGATCCGTGGAAACTCCATAGACCAGATGGGCACCCTGGCTTTTCACTTTGGCTTCTACCTGTTTCAGCAATTCCGGTGAAATTTCTTTCGGATGATAGGAAAATACGAGAATGGCCTTTGGGGCTCTGAGGATTTCTTCCGTAACTTCCGTTCCGGTAGGATCTTCAATCTTGAATTTTACGATTTCCGATTTGTATCCTTCTTTTACCAGGACGGATTCATTTTTTCCTTCCTCAATCTTCCATGGGGAACCTTCTGCCCAGTATTTCGTTTCTTTAATATAATCATCCTGGTTCACCTTCAGGACTTCCCCTGTTTTCTGATTTTTCAGGGAATAGAAGGTTTTATATTCCGACGGGTTTCTGCTGATTTTCTCTTTCTCCGCCTTCAGGTCCGTTCCTGTTTTATAATCTCTGAAATCAATCACCGGTTCATGCATGATTCCGTAAGCTCCCACAACTACCATGGCTGCTGCAAAAATTCCCAGAAGAATATAGCTGAAAGTGTTGCCCGTTTCTTTTTTGGCACTGTATTCATAAGCATCTTTTTTCCTGAAGTCTTTGCGGTACAGGATAAATACAATGATCAGACCTGCCAGCAGGACAATATCTTTGATAAAGCTCTGCCAGGGCGTGAACTTAATGGCGTCCCCGAAACATCCGCAGTCGGTCACCACATTGTAATAGGCCGAATAAAACGTCAGGAACCCGAAAAACACGCACAGGGCAATCAATGCCGAAAGGGTGAATTTCAGTTTCAATTTAATCAGCAGCATAAACCCAAGGAGAAGTTCCAGTACCACGACAACGATAGAAAGCGGCAAAGCAAATTTCTCAAAAAATGGAATATTGAAAACGGTAGGTGAGAAGTATTCCTCCATTTTAAACGAAAATCCTACCAGGTCGACCGCTTTCACAAAACCTGAAAGAATGAAAATAACGGCGATAACGAAACGTAGCAAACCTTTGATCATATTTAAACAGTTTTAGAATCAGCTTGTTTCTCTTTTTCCGAAAACTTAATCAGGCAGAAAACGGCATAGTTCAGCATATCGAAATAATTGGCATCCAGGCCTTCAGACACCAGTGTGGCACCCTGGTTGTCTTCAATCTGCTTTGTCCTCAG
>JAKOOI010000007.1 GCA_022701475.1 Weeksellaceae bacterium | reverse complement strand
ATTCATTTTATATGAAAAATGACTTTGAGAATGCTATTAAAACTTATGAAAAAGTCAATTCTTTAGGGGGAGCTAATGAAAATTCAATGATAAAATCAATATACGTTAGCCTTGGCGTTTCATATCTTGCCACTAACAAGATGAAACTGGCATGCGAGAGTTTTAACAAGGCTGGCGGATTTACAAATTTTAATTCCAGAAATTATCTAATCAATTTTTGTAATAAAAAATAGAACTATTTTTATATTACTCCTAAAACCTTAAATAAGTCTTTGAATTTCTGTAACAATTCTATCTTTATACAAACTAATGTAATAAAAGGTAACTATGTTTTTACAATTCCTAAGGTTGGAGATCAAAAGTTTTTTCCGTGGCAGTTCGCTGGGAATCAATCTGGCGATGAAGATCTTCCGTTTCATCGGGATCCTCTATTTTATGGTTTGCCTGGTAGGCGGGGCATTCGGTGCTTTTTTCTACATTCAGGAAGAGATGCACCGCGATCCTCTACAGGTAGTATCCCGGTTTTTACTGGCGGCCTGGGCAGTAGACCTGATTGCCAAGTATATCTGGCAGGAAATGCCTACCCAGAACATCAAGCCTTTCCTTACCCTCAATATCTCTAAAAAGACATTGGTCAATTACCTGCTGGCGAAGACTTTCCTTTCGTTCTTCAGCTGGCTGAACTCGCTGTTCTTCATTACGTTCTGTATCATTGCATTATTTAACGGACATACGGTTGCAGGGGTACTGGGCTGGTTCATCGGGGTTTCCCTGCTGTTTTACCTGAACAACTTCATCAACATCCTTTTTAATGGTAAAGAAACCATTGTGGTGGCAGTCGGATGTGTTTTTGCGCTTGTTGCAGGCCTTGCTTACTACCAGGTAGTTCCGGTGCTGGATTATTCCGGGCGGCTGTTCTATAACTTTTACGAAAGGCCCTATTTTGCAGTGGTTTCCCTGATGCTGTTTGCCGGGCTCTGGAAGATCTGCTTCAGCCATATCCGCAATGTGTTCTACCTTGATCAGGGGCTGGAAATGAAAAAAGAAGTGGGGAAAACCGAAAACATTGCTTTCCTTAATAAGTACGGTGCCATCGGGACTTTCATCAACAACGACATCAAGATGATGAAACGGAATAAAGTAACGAAAGGCATTATCTGGGGTAGCTTCCTTTTCCTGTTCTACGGTATGCTGATGTTTACCTCTCCGATCTATAAAACGCCTGCGATGACCATGTTCATGGGGCTGTTTGTCACGGGAGGCTTCCAGTTCCTGTTCGGGCAGCGGGTGCCGGCTTTCGACAGTTCCTACTACCCGCTGATGATGACACTGAATGTACCTTACAAAGAATACCTGAAGGCGAAGTGGTGGCTTATGAATATCGTAACGGCCGCTTCCGTTGTACTGGCGCTCTGCTATGCCTATTTCGGCTGGGAGATGTATCTTACTTTCCTTGCCGCCGGAATTTATAATATCGGGGTCAACTCTCAGTTTACCCTTTGGTCGGGTGCCTACAATAAAATGCAGATTGATCTTAACTCCAAAGAGAAGAGATTCGGCCAGAAAAACAGCTTCAACCTGAAAGCGCTGCTGCTGCTGATTCCCAAAATGTTCCTGCCGATGGCTGTATTTGCATTGGTACAGCATTTCTCCGGGATCACGGCTGGAGTAATCAGTATCGCGATTATGGGGCTGGCCGGTTTCCTGATCCGGGAAAAAATATTCGATATCATCGTAAAGACCTACAAAGTAGAAAAATACAGTACGCTGGAAGCATTTAAAAACAAAGACTAAGAGAACAGAATATGATTACCATTAATAATTTATCAAAAACATACGGTAAAGCGACCGTCCTGCATATAGAAAATCTTGAGATTCCAAAGGGGGAGACCTTCGGGCTGGTAGGGAATAACGGAGCCGGTAAAACCACCCTGTTCAGCCTGATGCTGGATCTCATCCAGGCTACGACCGGTTATGTAAGCATCGATGGAATCAAAGTCCATGAATCGGAAGCCTGGAAAAACAAAGTCTCCGCTTTTGTAGACGATTCCTTCCTGATCGGTTATCTTACGCCCGAAGAATACTTTTATTTCATCGGGGAGCTCAGGGGTCAGAACAAGGCATCGGTAGACGAGTTCCTGAAACAGTTCCATGACCTGTTCAGCGGCGAGATCCTGAATTCCGGGAAATACGTCCGTGACCTCTCCAAAGGAAACCAGAAAAAAGTGGGAATCGTAGGCGCCATTCTCGGGAACCCGGAAATTATTATTCTCGACGAACCCTTTGCCAATCTGGATCCTTCCACCCAGATCAAGCTTAAAAATCTTATCCGGGAACTTTCCAAGCAGGATGGTGTAACTTTCCTTATTTCAAGCCACGATCTTTCCCATACCACGGAAGTCTGCAACAGGATTGTGGTTGTGAATAAGGGAACCGTAGTAAAGGATATCAGGACCAATCCGGAAACCCTGAAAGACCTGGAGCAGTACTTTGCAGACCAGGTTTCGGCGCCGGCTGAGAGTCTAGCACCATAAAGTAAAAATTGTATATAAGAACACCCTTTCAGTCATAGAAAGGGTGTTTCATTTATATCGGATAAATAACTTTTATTCTGCTTAAATTGATGGTTTCCATTCTACTACCGCACGGATAAACGCTTCCGCATTTTCCACCGGGATATTAGGCAGGATCCCATGGCCCAGGTTGGCGATGTATTTATCTTTTCCGAAACGGCTGATCATTTCATGAACCATCTTCCTGATGGTTTCCGGAGTGGAGTGCAGCCTGGCAGGATCAAAATTCCCCTGAAGCGTTACGGCATTGTTGGTGAATGTCCTGGCCAGTTCCGGAGTAATCGTCCAGTCTACGCCTAAAGCAGAAACCCCGGACTTTGTCATGTCTTCCAGGGCAAACCAGCATCCTTTTCCGAAGACCACAACATGGGTCAGTGGCTTTAAGGCGTCAACAATCTGGTTGATGTACTGCCATGAAAATTCCTGGTAATCTGCCGGCGAAAGCATTCCGCCCCAGGAATCGAAAACCTGAACGGCCGAAACGCCTTTTTCCACTTTTCTTTTCAGGTAAGCAATGGTGGTATCGGTAATTTTCTGAAGCAGCAGGTGGGCCGCTTCCGGCTGGCGGAAACAGAAGGACTTGGCAATATCAAAGGCCTTGCTTCCTTTTCCTTCCACGCAATAGCACAGGATCGTCCATGGCGAACCGGCAAATCCGATCAGCGGAATTTCATTATCTAATTTCTGTAAAGTCAGTTCAATGGCATCAAAAACGTATCCTAAGGTATCATTCACATCCGGAACGGGAACGTTCTGTACCTGTTCCAGGGTACGGATCGGGTTATCCAGCCAGGGGCCTACATTTTCTTTCATCTTGAAATCGATCCCCATGGCCTGGGGAACAACCAGGATGTCTGAAAAAAGGATGGCAGCATCCAGCGGAAACCTTCTGATCGGCTGTACGGTGATTTCGGAAGCCAGCTCCGGGGTCTGGCACCGGGTAAAGAAATCATACTGGTCCCTGAGGGCAATAAATTCCGGCAGGTACCTTCCGGCCTGTCGCATCATCCAAACGGGCGGCCTTTCTACGGTTTCCCCGCGAAGAGCCTTTAAATATAGGTCGTTTTTAATCATAACATTATCAAACTAAGTGGCTGTTACGGATAACGCCACCGGTTATTCTTTTTCTGCAGTTGTTTTTCTGATCAGGCTCAGAAGAGAGGACAGGGTATTGCCTTCAGCCGTGAAAACCGGTCGGGAAACCTGTTTTCTGAGTTCGCCTGAAGTGGTTTCGCCTATGGAAAACAGCATCATATCCTCAAAAGAATTCTGCCTTGCAAAACTACGAACTCCGCTCGGACTAAAAAATACGGCAGCATGATATTTTTCATGGATCAGCGGCTGTATTTCCTCTGTTTCATAAACGGTGATTTTTTTATAATGGATGTTCTGCAGCGGAAGCTCATTATCGAGCACACTGATGGCCAGGTTGCCGCAGAAATGCAGAAAGCTTTCATGCTGGCAGTAAGCAGTGATAAACTTAGACAGGGTATCGGCATTTTTCAGTACTTTGAAAGTTCCGAATCCGTGCTTCCTGAGTTCACGCTTTGTCTTTTCGCCGACACAGTAAATTTTATTGTAATATTTCGCCGTAAAATCCTCATTGGGCTGAAACCCGTTCCTGAAAAATGAATCCACTCCGTTGACACTGGTGAAAATCAGGGAATGGGCTTTCAGGGGAAACGGCCTGACCAATACGGGTTTTGTCCTGATGACCTCGATGCAGTCGGCCGTGATATCCGTTCCCAGAGCCTGGGAAATAACGGAAGCCTCTATCTTTTTGGTAAACAGGATTTTCATGAGCGTACTATTAAAAGGGTAGAAGGATTACAGCTGGCTCTTGATTTCGGCCATCAGTTCTTTTCCTCCGTTTTCGAGTACGATGGCAGCAAACTTTTCACCGGCGTTTTCCTCTTCGTTATAAACGAAATTTTCATCGGTGGCAATGCTGCTTTTCCCGTCCAGGGAGCAGAGTGCCGCCTTGAAACGGATCTGGTCATCAAAGATTTCGGCAAATGCCCCGATGGGTGCCGTACATCCGCCTTCCAGTGTTCTCAGGAAATTCCTTTCCATTTCCACGCAGATCTGCGTCGGCTTATGGTTGATGGAACTTATGATGGCATTGATTTCTTTTTTAGCGGAATGCCCGGCTACGGAAATCACGCCCTGTGAAGCCGCAGGGATCATGAACGGGAGCATCTCGTAATCGATATCCATGTTCATCCTTTTGATCCCGGCCAGCGAAAGAATGGTGGCATCGAAATCCTCTTCTTCAAGTTTCTGAAGCCGGGTCTGGATGTTTCCGCGGATATCCGAAAATTCGGCAGCCGGGAAGTTTTTCAGCCAGAAAGCCCTTCTTCTCAGGCTGCTGGTAGCCAGCTTCAGCTCATGGAATTCCTTATTTTTCGCCGATTCTTTCCTGATCAGGACATCCTGCGGATAATCCCTTTCCAGATGGGCAATCAGCTCGATATGTTCCGGAAGCTGGGTCGGCACGTCTTTCAGGGAGTGCACGGCAATATCAATCTCATCATTTAAGAGTGCCACATCCAGGTCACGGGTAAAGACACCGGTGATTCCCAGCGCATACAGCGGCTGGGTCAGGTTTTTATCGCCCGAAGAAACAATGGGAACGATTTCCGTTAAATAATTCTGGTTCTGAAGGTGCCTGGCCACTTCTCTTGCCTGCCAGAGGGCAAGCGCGGAATTCCGGGTTCCGATTCTAATGCTTTTCATTGAATTCGTTGTTTGGTTGTTCAACTAATATTTCGTGCATTAATTTACTGATTTCTTCGGCTTTCAAAGGATTATCGATGATATATTTTGCAAAGCGGCCGGTAATTTTCTGGATCATTTTATCAGAAAGTTCCATATCCGTGATGTTGATGTATTTATTTTTTCTGTAGAAGTTGTGCATTTCATTGCGCTCCATATTTTTCAGGACTGCTTTGAAATGATGGATATTCGGGGCCAGTCTCCTTTTTTTCTCCCACTCCATGAAATCCTTTGTCATTTCCTTGATGATCTTTTCTGCTTTTGGGATTTCCTTTTCCCGCTGCTGGATGGTTTCCTGGATCTGTTTGGAAAGGTCGTCCACATCCACCAGGGTAACGTTTTCATTCTCTGTTACGTTTTTTTCAACGTTGTGCGGAATGGAAAGGTCAATCACCAGTGTCTGCTTTCCGTTCGGGAAATGGGACCTGTTGACAATAGGGTGTCTTGCACCTGTAGCCACGATAAGGATATCGGTATTTTTAAGCTCCTTATCAAACTCGGAATAATCGATGTACGGGATGTGGTACTTGTCTGCAATTTTAGCTGCGGTTTCCTGAGTCCTGTTGGCAATCCTGATCTTTGGCTGGTACACATGCTTTACCAGGTTTTCTACGGTATTCTGCCCGATTTCCCCTACACCCAGGAGAAGGATGTTCTTATCGGTAATTCTCTTCTGGCTGTTCAGGATATAATGTACGGCCGCGTAAGAAACGGAAGCTGCCCCGTTGGAAATCGCCGTCTCGTTTTTGATTCTCTTCGAAATCTGTATGGCAGAGTTAATGGCCCTTTCCAGAAAAGGATTGGAATTCCTTCTTTCCTTTTTGAAACGGTTATAGGCTTTCTTGATCTGGCCGATGATTTCGAAATCACCGATGATCTGGCTTTCCAGTCCGGCCGCCACCCGGAACAGATGGGTAAGGGCTTCTTCCTTGGTGAGGATATTGGCAAACTGAAGGAAGTCCATCAGGTTGACACCGATGGTCTTGCAGTATTCTTCGGCTACCAGCAGGTAATTGGGAGAAGTGGTATAGATTTCCGTCCTGTTACAGGTAGAAACCACAAAGGCATCTCCCAGGTCTTCATCATGGATCCTGGTGACAAAACTTTTGATGTTTTCATCAAAAAATGCAAATTTTCCGCGCGTCTCGGCATCAGCTTTTTCATAACTGATGGAAAGTACCGCAAAATTCGAGGTCTGATGGATGTTGGAATACTGTAGCATAAGCGATGCAAATTTACGCTTTTTTTGCCAATAGGCTCCCTGATCCTGTATATGATAATTATCGTAAAAAACTATTCCTGAATATTGACTTCCATTGTATACAGCATGCTGCAGACCTTATCATCACGGTCAGCCCGGCACTGGAAAACAAATTGTACTCCTGACAGACGGTTTTGCTTCAGGCAGATATTTCATGAAACAGCATAAAATGATCCGGCTGAATGCTTCCTTGGGATCATCTTAATTTTCTTCAATCCCGCTTAAATTAAAGCCTGTAAATACTTCAACTGAAAGTTAATAAGCTGTTTTTAATTTTAATAAAATTTTAACCAAATTATATGGCTGCGAAATTTCTTCGGTCATGTTAAATTTATATCTTTGTAACTCTTTAAAAAATCAGAAGGAAATATGAGTTTATTCGATATGTTTACGCAGGAAATTGCGATAGACCTTGGTACTGCCAATACCCTAATCATCCATAATAATAAAATTGTTATAGATCAGCCGTCTATTGTTGCCATTGAACGTTCTACGGGTAGACCGATCGCAGTAGGGGAGCAGGCAAAGCATATGCAGGGGAAAACTCATGAGGATATCAAGACCATCCGTCCGCTGAAAGACGGGGTGATTGCCGATTTCCATGCTTCTGAGCACATGATTAAAGAGTTCATCAAGAAAATTCCGGGCATTAAAGGCAAATTCATCCAGCCGGCACTGCGGATTGTGATCTGTATTCCTTCCGGGATCACTGAAGTGGAAAAGAGAGCGGTACGCGATTCTGCCCAGAAAGTAAATGCCAAAGAAGTAAGGCTGATTTATGAGCCGATGGCAGCAGCGATAGGAGTTGGGATCGATGTCCAGAAGCCTGAAGGAAACATGATCATCGACATCGGCGGAGGGACAACGGAGATTGCCGTTGTTGCTTTGGGAGGTATCGTTTGCGATAAATCCGTGAAGATTGCCGGTGATGTATTCACCAATGATATTGCCTATTACCTGAGAACCCACCATAATCTGTATATCGGGGAAAGAACGGCGGAGAGAATCAAAATCGAAGTAGGTTCTGCCGTGGAAGACCTGGATGTGGATATCGAGGATATTCCGGTACAGGGAAGGGACCTGATTACAGGGAAACCGAAAGAAATCATGGTCGGGTACAAAGAGATTGCCAGAGCGCTGGACAAATCCATCATCAGGATTGAGGATGCGGTAATGGAAACCCTTTCCCTTACGCCTCCTGAGCTGGCAGCTGATATTTACAAGACCGGGATCTATCTTGCCGGCGGCGGTGCTCTTCTGAGAGGGCTTGCCGACAGGCTTCATAAAAAGACCGGGCTTCCTGTTTTTGTTGCTGAAGATCCTTTGAGAGCCGTAGTACGCGGAACGGGGATCGCGCTTAAAAACATGGATAAATTCAACTTCCTGATTAAATAATTTTAACTTTTACGACACATCTGAATGGGATTTTTGCTGAGATTATTTTCGAAGAACGCACTTTTTGTCTTCTTTATATTCCTGCAAATCATTGCTCTGGTTCTGATATTCTCTAAAAACGCAATGCAGCAATCCTGGATTGCGGGCCAGTCGGCTGCGCTGAATTCCCGGGTATCCGGATATATCGACGAGGGGGTTTCCTACCTTAAGCTGAAGCAGATCAATGAGGATCTTGTGAAACAGAACAAAACCCTGATGCTGGAACTCTATGGAAAGCAGGGATCAAAGAACCCGCAGTTCAGGAAAGTACATGATACATTGGGCGGCGGCCAGATCTATACCTTTGTGGATGGTGAAATCGTATTCAACAGCATCAACAGGCGCAACAACTATTTTACCATCAACCGGGGCCGGAGGGACGGCGTATTTCCGCAGATGGGGGTTATGGCTCCGAAAGGAATTGCCGGGATCGTTATCAATGCCACGGACAGTTACGCATTGGTACAATCGGTGCTCAGCGTCAATAAAATCAGGATTAATGCGGCACTTAAAAATTCCGGATACTTCGGGACTTTAACCTGGAGCGGCGAAAATTCCCGGGTAATGCATCTGGCGGACATCCCTAAGTATGTAGCCCTGAAAGTGGGTGATACCATAGTAACGGACGGAAAATCCGCCATCTTTCCGAAAGGAGTGATGATCGGGACCGTTGCAGGCTATTCCGTGGACAACAAAACCGGGTTCTGGGATATCTCTGTAGAGCTCAGTGAGAAAATGGGTGCCCTGAATAAAGTCTACGTGGTAAAAAATCTTAAGAAAGCTGAAGTCCAGAAAATTCAGGATACCCTGCAGGCGGTAATAAAAAAGGAAAATGATTAGCAGAACTTTGTTTACGGATATATTGATCATGATGTTCCTGGTAGCATTGCAGATCTTCGTACTGAACAGGATTACCCTGTTCGGAAAATACACGCCTGTGCTCTATCCCGTATTTGTGATGTTCTATCCGTTTTTCAGAAACCGGTTCCAGTTCCTGGCCCTGAGCTTCCTTATCGGGCTTTCGGTAGATGCTTTTCTCTATTCCTGGGGCATCAATGCTTTTGCCACAACGGTAGTGGCCTATTTCAGGACCTTGATTTTCAGAACCTCTACCGACACCTCCACCGATTTTTTCTCTTTTCAGTCCCTGCAATGGGCGCAGTTTTTGCTCTTTTTGTTTACCAGTATTTTTCTGCATCAGCTGTTGGTACAGTATATTGAATTTTTTAAGCTGAGCAGGTTTTTTGAAATATTGCTGAATGTAACGGTAACAAGCATCATATCTTTCGTATTTATCGTTATCTATGCATTAATATTTAAAATCAAACAGAAAGTTTGAACACACGTTATTTAAAGATTTTATCGGCTCTTATCGTGATCGCCCTCATTTTTGTGGCGCGCATTGCCTATTTACAGCTTCTTACAGACCGTTACGCACTTAATGCAGCCAATACTTCCATCAAGACCGAGTATATCATTCCCCAGCGGGGTGTTATTTTTGACCGGAACGGAAAGATTCTTGTCGGGAACCAGCCGGCCTATGAGATCTCCTTTACCCAGGCCCTGATGAGGCCGGACTTTGATACCGTAGGGTTCTGTAACCTGATGAAGGTTTCGAAAAATGATTTTATCAAGACTATTGAAAACATCAAAAAGGAAAAATATTATTCCAGGCTGACACCGATGACGTTTATGAAAAACCTAAGCCGCGAGGATATCGCAAGGGTTCAGGAAATCATATTCAAATATCCCGCATTCAGCATCGTATCCAGGCCTCAGCGCCAGTATGAAGTATCCACTTCCGGAAACCTTCTCGGCTATACCAGTGAAGTGAACGAACGGGAAATCAAAAAAGATTCGGCCTATTACCTGCCGGGCGACTTCATAGGGAAAACAGGAATCGAAAAGGCGTATGAAAAGGAGCTCCGCGGAATAAAAGGCATCAATTATATCCAGAAAGACATCAGGCTCCGGAACGTCGGGCCCTATAAAAACGGGTCATTGGATAAAGACGTGATTACCGGAAAAGATATTACCCTTACGATTGACTACGACCTGCAGCGGATTGCCGAAGAAATGCTGGTAAACAAGCACGGTGCCATTGTGGCCATTGACCCGAATAACGGAGAAGTATTAGTGGCCGCTACAGGCCCGGATATCGATCCCAATCTTTTTACCGGCCCCAATAAATCCAGGAACCTGTATGCCTTATCCAAGGATACCATTTATGAAAATAAACCGACTTTCGACCGGTCACTGCAGGCGGCATACCCTCCGGGTTCCACATTCAAGCTGTTAACCGCCCTGGCAGCCATGCAGATGGGCGTGATGGATGAAAATACCATTTTTCCCTGCGGCGGCGGATTTTATTACAAAGGGAAAAGAATCAAAGGCCATGGCGGGGCAGATCCGCTGATTCCTTCCATACAGGTTTCCAGCAACTGTTTTTTTACATACGCCTTTATTGCCATCATCAAAAAATATCCCGGAAATCCTTCGCGGGGCGTGGATGAATGGAAAAAAATCATGAGCAGCTTCGGCGTCGGGGAATTTTTAAATAATGACTTTGCCGTGGGTGGCAAGGGAAGGATCCCTTCCGGTGATTTTTATGAAAAGAGATTCAAGGCTATCATCAAAGCCAGCGGTTCCAAGAGAGCCGATCTGAAAAACTGGGATGAAATGTCCACCGGTGCCATTTACAACGGAATGGGGCAGGGGGATGTGCTGGTAACTCCTCTTCAGCTTGCCAATTACGTATCTGCCATTGCCAACAAGGGCTGGTATTATACGCCGCATATTGTAAAAGCCATCGACGGGAAACCAAATCCGGACCCAAGATTCAAAAAGAAGCACCAGACCCTGGTGGATAAAAAACACTTCGATCCCGTACTGAAAGGTATGGAGGCGGTTGTACTTAGAGGGACGGCACACGGATTAAAATCCAGCGATTTTACCCAGCTGGCCAAAACCGGTACGGCCCAGGTGCCGCAGGGAAAAGACAATTCCATCTTCGTACTGATTGCGCCTGCCGATAAGCCCAAGATTGTAGTGGCGGCAGTAATGGAACACGCCGGTTTCGGAGCGACATGGGCAGGCCCTGCCGCTACCGTTATTGCCGAGAAGTATATTACCGGTGATGTAAAACGCGAGCACCTGTACAAAAAAATGGTGACTTCCAGTTTTATGCCTGAATATAAGCGGCAATGGATTGCCGATCTGAAAAGGAAAGGCCTCTATAAGCCCAGCCAGGATTCTATAAAGCAGAAAAGAATACAGGACAGCTTACAGCGGATCAAAGAGCAGAAAGCAAAACTGCAGAAAAAGATAGATGAGGAAAAAAAGAATGCCAATAAAAAACCGGTGAAACAATGAAATGGGCGGAAGGAATTGATAAATTAGGACTTGGG
>JAKOOI010000006.1 GCA_022701475.1 Weeksellaceae bacterium | reverse complement strand
ATACCATATTCCTTATACTGCTGCCGGATCATGCGGATTACGTACTCAGATTCACTGAGTGATACAGCAGGAGCAACACCGGTATATTTTACCACATCAGGATTGGAATCCATCAGGAAGAGGCGTTCGGCATCCGTATCTTCAAATGCTCTCAGGATCAGGCGTTGGGTTCTAATTTCCATTTCCCGGTTTTTTAGGAGCAGCAGACGGACTGGCAGGAGCCTTGACAGCATTGGTTTTGGCTCTTTTGATATCCTGTTCCTGCAATGGGTTGTTTTTCACTGTTAGTTTCCAGATTTCAGGGTTTTGCGAAAGATCCAGGCTGCTGATGCGGTTGTTGCTGATATCCAGCGTAATCAGTTTCTTGAGTGCACTTACATCCAGTGATGTGAGACTGTTTGACGAAAGTACCAGCTCATAAAGTTCAGGCGTATTCTTTAAGGTAATCTGCGAAAGTTTATTCCCGTTCAGGTATAACGAAGTCAGGCTCTTCAGGTTTTCTGCCTGGAAATCCAGCATATTGCAGGCTTCGCAGGAGAAGAGGCTGAGTTTGTCCAGATTTTTGAGATTGGCTGAAATGATAATGGCCCCATCCAGAACAACGGTCTGCACGTTTTTAAAAAAATTGATGTCATCCGCAGAGCGTACCTTTATTTTGTTGGAAATAAAGAGATTTACCACCTTGTCCGCTTCAGACTGGTCGATGGCACCGTCTTTATTAAGGTCGAATTTCTCAATAACGGCTTTTTCAAATACCTTATCCGAAAAATTAAGTTTCTGCGCATTCCAGCAGGAAACAACGGATGTAATAAGCAGGAAGGTAAATATTTTGTTTTTCATCAGTACATTATGTTTAAATCCTTATTTTTGTAGATTAAAAATTTCCTGTAAAAATATGAAGATTTTCAGAATTATCGCACTTTCCCTTGGATTAGTTTTGGCTTTGAACTCCTGCAGAAAAGAAGCACAGAACCCCTGGAACATTGAAGTGAAAACCCCTGCTGAAAAGGTGGAGATCACAGATATTTCCAAAGCGTTTTACAATCATGATCTTCCGCTTGAACAGTTCTCGAAAGAATTTCCCTGGTTTCAGGGTACCGTAAGCGATACGGATTTTGTAAAAAGACGTGCCGATGAAGGCGAAAAGAAAATCTATCAGGAAGCCATTGCAAAAATCGATCAGAAAAAGCTTCAGACTGATCTGCACGACCTGTTTTCGCATATCAAATATTATTTTCCGGAATTCAAAAGCCCTAAGGTCTACCTTTTTTCTTCAGCTCTCCAGATGGTTCAGGACCCTATTTTTTATGATGTAAAAGGGAACCTCCTGTTCATAGACGTTACAGGATTTCTGGGTGAGGGAAACAAGCATTATAAAGGGCTGGAAATGTACTTCCAGAAGTCGATGAACCCGAACAATATCGTTCCTAAAGTCGCACAGATCTTTGCTGAAGGCTTCGTAAAAGAATCCCCGGACCATCAGAAATTTATCGATACCATGATCCTGAACGGTAAGATTATGATCCTGAAAGATGCTTTTCTACCGACGTATCCGGAATACCTGAAAATGAACTATACCCAGAAACAATATCAGTGGGCAGTAGACAATGAAGCCAATATCTGGAATTATTTCGTGGAAAATAACCTGATCTTCGGAGACGACCACCGGCTGGAAGACCGTTTCATTGTGCCGGGACCGTTTTCAAAATTTTATACGGAAATAGATAACGAATCATCACCGCAGGCAGGAGTCTTTACCGGCTGGCAGATCTGTAAGGAGTACCTGAAGGAAAAACCGGATATCCAGCTTAAGGATTTCCTGAATACGGATGCTACAGTGATCTTCAACCAGTCCGGATACAAGCCGAAGCTGAAGTAAACTGGCCTCGGAGATCAAGAGAAAAGTAAAGAGAAAACGCAAAAAGAATTCCATGCAGCATACCGGCCTGGAAAAAGGCTGGAAATACAATTATTAGTAAAAGTAAACAGAACGTTATGAGAAAAACCCAGATTACCATAGATGTAGAGCTTGACGAAAACCACATCCCGGAATACATGACCTGGAATGCCCAGGATGGCGGAATTGAAAAAGAAGAAACCAAAGCCACCATGATTTCCGTTTGGGATGATAAGAAAATGGAAGCTTTACGCATCGATCTCTGGACAAAGGAAATGCCGGTAGACCAGATGAAAATGTTCATGCACCAGATCCTGGTTTCTATGGGGAATACCTATCAGCGGGCAACCGGTGAAGAAGACGTAGCCCAGTGGATGGAAGAAATGGCAGAAGAATTTGCCGTAAAATCCGCGATAAAAATGTAAAAATCAATGTAACAATCTAAAAATCTAATAATGTGACAATGTAACAATGATTGTTCGACTGTTACATTGATACATCGGTAAATTATAAAACTATGAATTTCAACACCAAAGTAATACACGGAGGGCAGCACCATGAATCGGCTACCGGTTCTGTGAATGTGCCCGTTTTTTTAACCTCCACCTTTGCCCAGAAAAGCCCGGGTGTACATTCGGGTTATGAATATTCAAGGGCAGCGAATCCTACCAGACAGGCGCTGGAAGATTCGTTGGCAAGCATTGAAAACGGAGCCAGGGGACTGGCTTTCGGTTCCGGTCTGGCCGCCATCGACTGTGTCCTGAAGTTGCTGAATCCCGGAGACGAAGTAATTGCCGTAGATGACCTCTACGGAGGAACCTACCGTATGTTTACCAGGCTCTTCGAAAAATACCAGCTGAAGTTTACCTTCGTGAATTTCGATGATGTTTCCAAGATTGCTGATGTCATTACGGAAAATACCAGACTGATCTGGGTGGAAACCCCTACCAATCCGCTGATGAAGCTGGTAGACATCAAGGCAGTAGTAGAAATGGCCAAAGGAAAAGATATCCTGGTTGCTGTAGACAATACGTTTGCTACCCCTTATCTGCAGCGGCCGATTGATATGGGTGCTGATATTGTGATGCACTCCGCTACCAAATACCTGGGCGGTCACTCCGATGTGATTGCAGGGGCACTGGTAGCAAAAGATGCCGAACTGGGAGAAAAACTGCATTTTATCCAGTTTGCAAGCGGCGGGATCCTGGGACCCCACGATTCCTATCTGGTCCTGAGGGGAATCAAAACCCTGGCGCTGCGTGTTCAGCGGCATTCTGAAAACGGAATGGCCGTAGCCCGCTACCTGGAATCGCATCCTGCCGTAGATCAAGTAATTTATCCCGGACTGGAATCGCATCCGCAATATGAGCTGGCCAAAGCCCAGATGAAAGATTTCGGGGGAATGGTTTCTTTCACTTTCAAGTCCGGAAAGAAAGAAGATGCCGTCAGATTCCTGGAAAACGTAAAAGTCTTTACCCTGGCCGAATCTCTCGGTGGAGTAGAGTCACTGGCCAATCATCCGGCTCTGATGACCCATGCTTCCATTCCTGCCGAGAAAAGGGCAGAACTCGGCATTACCGATGACCTGGTACGGCTGAGCGTAGGGATAGAAGATGCCGAAGACCTGATTGCTGATCTTGAAAGGGCATTTGCGTGATTAATGTAATAGTGTGGCAATGTAGCAGTGTAACAATGTAACAATGTAGCAGTGTAGCAGTGTAACAGTGTAGCAATATAACAATGTAATAATGTATCAATGTAGCCATACCGGTTGTGATTATCATGCGGGTAAAGTGTTGCACAGGTACATTATTATTAATAGTTCAATTATGACTGATTTTCAAAAATACATTCAGCGTTACATCGATCTTATTCCATCCGGAAACTGGAGGGAAGAATTAAGAAAAACAGAAGAAAAAACCTCTGCGATCTATTCAGATCTTACGGAAGAGCAATCCCTTTTTGC
>JAKOOI010000580.1 GCA_022701475.1 Weeksellaceae bacterium | reverse complement strand
AAGCTGTAATTCTTTTTTAATATCATTCAGGGTGAATAAATTCCGGCATTCTCCTCTGGAAAAGGCCCGTCCAGCACCATGAGAGGCAGAATGCAGCGAATCCGGATTTCCCTTTCCGCGCACGATGAATCCTTTAGCCGTCATAGAGCCGGGAATCATGCCCAGTTCGTTTTCCTTTGCGGGAGTTGCCCCTTTCCGGTGAACAATTACTTCTTTCCCGTTATGGATTTCCTTCCAGGCAAAATTGTGATGGTTCTCGATCCTGGCTTTTACCCTTCCGCCGACCGCCTTTATCAGTCTCCGGTGGATATCGTCATGGCAGGCTGAGGCATAATCCCCTGCCAGGTTCATGGCTGTCCAGTATTCCATACCCAGGTGGCTATTCAGATCCAGCCACGCAAAGCTCCGGGCTTCTTTTGGCAACGGACACTGTTCTGTGGCTACCCTGGAATAGTATTGTGCAATCTCGGCACCGAGTCCCCGTGAACCGCTGTGGGAAAGGATGCCAAGGTATTTCCCTTTTGGCAGACCGATCTGTACATCTTCTTCCGTAATCTCCACTTCCCCGAACTCCACGAAATGGTTTCCGCCGCCGGAGCTGCCCATCTGTTTTACGGCTTTCCCTTTCAGCCTCCTCAGCACCGGAATCAGATCGAAAGTATCCCTGTCGAAAACCTCATGGTCGATGTGGGACTTATGGGTCTCATACATCCCGAATTTTGTATGCTCCGCCAAAGCTTTTTCATATTTATCCCTGGCTCCGTCCAGATAAGAAACCGGGGTATCCAGGATGCTGAGGCACATCCTGCATCCGATATCCATACCGACTCCATAAGGAATTACGGCATTTTCCACGGCAAGCACGCCTCCGATAGGAAGGCCGTAACCGCTGTGGGCATCGGGCATCAGTGCTCCCTGTACGGATACCGGAAGCTTCAGCGCCGTATAGAGCTGGTTTTTAGCTTCGTCTGAAATCCGGTTCCCGAATACCTGAAACGGAGCCCTGCCGGTATTCAGCATTCTTTTTTCCGTTTTCTTTGCTGATAAAAGGGCCTCCGCAATCTGGCCGAAAGTTAAGTCTTCTTCAAAACGTGCCGGATCTGTCAGGATTTCTTTCAGCAAAGCTTTTACGTGATGAATATTTTTGGTGGCAAAATTCCTCTTCATGACTTCCAGCGCAATATTGACGCTCTGGTTGTTCGGATAGCCGATTTTTAATATGTCTTTTCCTTTAAGTTTTAAATTTCCCATTTTTATACGTTTAAATAATTACGGACGTTTCCGTCGTCCAGATTTTCTGCAATCTCCGTTGCAGGCATTTTACAGGTGAAGTATTTTTTACTCTTCATAAGATGCGTTTTCTGCTTTCCATCTTTCCACTTACGCGATCCGCCGTAGATTTTTTTTATGACCAGGCCGGCAATTTCATATCTGTCCAGATAAGCGTACAGTGCATCATACTCCTTTTCCAGGCCGGAATCCAGCGGTTTGTAATGTGTGATCATGTAAGGGATTACTTTCAGCACAAATCTCCAGGGTTCAGTGCATTCATACACGATGTTATACCTTTTCCTGTATGGATCGTATTCTTCTTTTTTCATAAAATACGTTCTTTCGCGGTCTGTAATCCCTGTTTTGGGATCCAGCCATTTGTTGAGGGAGAGCCTGCCGAGATGCTGGATCCTTTCTACCTGTATTTTCCGGCCTTTCCTCTTTTTCTTTTTCGTGAATTTCCGGGTCTCGGCATACATCCGGGTATTGATTTTCTCCAGTATTGCTTCAAAAAGTTCCCGGTCTTTATCCGCTTTCATATCCTCCCGCAGTACGAAAAACCTTACAAAACCTTTCTGATAAGG
The DNA here is from genome assembly GCA_022701475.1 of Weeksellaceae bacterium. Lineage (GTDB taxonomy): Bacteria > Bacteroidota > Bacteroidia > Flavobacteriales > Weeksellaceae > Chryseobacterium. The sequence continues at coordinate 675 of JAKOOI010000580.1, read as the reverse complement.
TTTTTCAAGAGGGAGCAGCGGAATATCCCTTTTCATTTGCCAGAGTTCTTCGCTACGGACGTGCTTTTTCCTGATCTGTTTGTCAAGATCTTTTTTCATTATTCTTTTCCTGCTTCTCAGGCTCCTCAGCCTGAAGGGCAGAAGGTTATTGTCTTCCATTATTTTCCCGGTATTAGGATGCAGAGCTGTGCCTGTTTTACTGCTAGCCGGACGACCTGCCGTTCAACTATAATTTCAGTTGAGCGGATATCGTAAACCTATGAGGTTTTAAAAACCTCATAGGTTTGTACCAGCCGATCTCCATAGCCCTGATTGCAGCGGCATCCTTTTTGTGCGGCAGGGTAAGCCCCGGCCAAAAAGATACAGCGGAAAGCAGGAAACAGCTCCTGATAAAAAAATTGAAATGATTCCGGGGAATTATCCGTAGATCTTAATTTTTGCCCAATAAAAAACCCGGAATCTCACGACTCCGGGTTCTGATATTTCATTGTACTGTTATTCTAAGAAAATACCCAACCGCGAAGCCTTACCACCATAAGCGGTAATCCTGTAGAAGAAATAGGTGTTGCTCTGAACATTGCTCCGTTGTTTTTTAAGGGTTAAACTTTATTTTGAACTGCAAATATAATAAAAATTTACAAATCTGCAAATCATCTGAATTTTATCTGCCAGCAA
>JAKOOI010000579.1 GCA_022701475.1 Weeksellaceae bacterium | reverse complement strand
CTTTTTCTTTTATTGAACTGAAGCCCGATAATATCGAATCAAATGAAACATCGTTAGCAGAGGTCATCTCAGAAAAAGCATTTACTGCCCTGCTGTTTTTTTGTGTGATTCCGAAATAATAAGTACTGCGAAAATGATTTCCCAAATCTCCCCAGTTTTCTGCCTGAATAAAGGATTTATACCCTGCTTTTTCCACTTTAATTTTAAAACGGACAGCTCCGTTTCCCGAATAGTTTACTTTACCTGTAAAGTATCCTCTGAAATCGGTGATAGCAATTAACAATCCGTTTTCATCATAAAGTTTTACGTTTTCCAAAGCATTCAAGTTTCCGGCATCTACAATAAGCCCGGCAATCTCTATAATTCTTGCTTCCCCGATCCGTTTTTCTCTTTCGGAAGCATTCAATGACACAGAGAAGACTACACACAGCAGTATAATAAGCTTAAAAATTTTCTTCATCATGTTTTTATTGGTTCATAATCCGTAAATGAAAATGCCCTTTTCATAAGGGCATTTTATAATTAATTGATCACGTCAAATCTTGCATATTCCGCAATTTTCTTCGGAAGCTTAATTCCTTCTGCTGTCTGATTGTTCTCCAGCAAGGCAGCCATAATTCTCGGTAAGGCCATCGCGGAACCGTTCAGTGTATGTACCAGCTGGGATTTCCCTTCCGTTTTGTAACGGCATTTCAGCCTGTTGGCCTGGAAGGTTTCAAAGTTGGAAACGGAACTCACTTCCAGCCATTTTTCCTGTGCGGCGCTCCATACCTCAAAATCGTAGGTCATGGCAGAAGCAAAGCCGGTGTCTCCGCCGCAAAGCCTCAGTACGCGGTAAGGCAATTCAAGATCGCTCAGGATCTCTTTGATGTGCTCTACCATCTCTTCCAGTACGGCATAAGAATTTTCAGGCTTTTCTATCCTTACGATTTCCACTTTTTCAAACTGATGAAGGCGGTTCAACCCTCTTACATGGGCTCCGTAGCTTCCCGCTTCCCTTCTGTAACATTGGGAAAAGGCTGTATTTTTAATCGGAAGGTCCTTTTCATCCAACAGTACATCACGGTACAGGTTGGTCACCGGAACTTCAGCAGTCGGAATCAGGTACAGCTCGTCTGCCTGGATGTAGTACATCTGCCCTTCCTTATCCGGAAGCTGCCCGGTTCCGTATCCGGAAGCTTCGTTTACCACGTGAGGCGGATTAACCTCAGTATATCCTTTTTCAACATTTTTATCCAGAAAGTACTGCACCAATGCCCTCTGCAGCCTGGCTCCTTTTCCGAAATACACGGGGAATCCTGCACCGGCAATCTTTACTCCCAGTTCGAAATCGATCAGGTTGTATTTTTTGGCCAGTTCCCAGTGAGGGATGGCACCTTCCCCGAGACCTTCCACATCATGAGACTGGTAAATAATCTCATTATCATCTGCAGAAATGCCGCTTTTTACCTTTTCGTTCGGGATATTCGGAAGCTGGTACAGGATGTTGATCAGTTCCTTTTCTTTGCTTTCCAGTTGTGATTTTAATGCTGATGTCGATTCTTTAAGAGTGGAGGTTTTGGATTTGGCAGCTTCCGCTTCTTCTTTTTTCCCTTCTTTCATCAGCATTCCGATCTCTTTGGAGACCTTATTGATTTCCGAAAGCTGGGAATCCAGTTCAAACTGAATTTTTTTCCGTTCTTCGTCGGCGGCGATCGCTTCATCCACCAACTCAGGATTTTTGAAATGTCTTTTCTTAAGACCTTCTGTAACGCGCTCTTTATGGTCACGTAAAAAATTAACTTGTAACATTGTATTTAGATGTTAGTTATTAGAATGTTGAGCATCAGCATGTCAACAGTTGTGCAAAGGTATACATTATTTTATGATCGTCACTACATTCGGTGCGCCAGCCTGCTTGGTAAACCGCAGGGTATCGTTATACAGTACTTTCGAGACTTCGAAGACCTGCGGAGTCATCCGGTACTGGATTTCCAGCCTGTCGTTAATGGTATCCAGAATCGTATTGTTCAGCCTCTTGATCAGCGAAACCGTAATGACCGAACGGTAAATCTTATTGTCCGGATTCAGCGTATCGAACCCTACTCTTTTTGCACCCGCAATATATTCAATGAAGAGTGTGGAATCTGCCGTTGCCCTGAGAGCACTGTTCACCGGGGCAATATCCGTAACGCCATTGACGTCATTCAGCGAGTACGTAAAATAGGTATTGTCCTTCCTGCTGTGCAGAACGTCGCGCCCGGCTTTATTTTTCATGTAGATATTTAAAATCTGATCGATTCTCCGCACGTCTTCATCACCTGTCCGGCAACTCAGCAAGGCAAAGAAAATAATCAGCAGTCCAAAAACAATATTCTTCATGTTCAACAAAGATAAAAACTTATTTTAATTTTCAAATGGATTCGCCGGCTGAAATTGAAGAAAGCTCCGGTAAGTTGATGCAGGTTTATTTTTTCTGAAGCTTTTTCATCAGAATCCCCATCTCAGCTTTGGAAAGGAAATAATCCCGGAACCGGAATTCCGTAATCCGGTAAAATCTCCAGAACAGAAGTCCCGAAGAGAGACCGTAAGAAAGAGATGTTATGATACAGGCTCCCCGGATTCCCCATTTCGGAATGATGAAAAATGAAGAAATTAAAGTAAAAATCAATCCGATCAAAGCCTTCATGTTCAGAATGCGAAGCTTGTTGATGCCTGCAAAATAATATCCTATAATATTGCTGACAGCTATGGCAAGGATTCCCGGAGACAACAGAAGCACGATTTCTTTGGTCTGGCTGAAATCTTTACCAAATATAAAAGAATAAAAACGGGCAGGAATTATCAGCATGACAGCTATGAATAATAAAGTAATTAGAAAACTGATCCTTAGTGAAATCTTAGTCTTTTCTATAGCCTGATCCGGGCTGGCGGTATTAATGACATCGGCATAAAGAATGACCGAAAGGCTGCGGCTTACTGCCCAGACCGCTTCGGAAAAGGCGACTCCTACCGAAAAAACACCTACGCTTACTATTCCCCTGAAATATTCCAGAAAATAAAAAGAAAGCCGGTTATTCAGGAACTGCAGGAAGGCACTCAGCTGTGTTTTCCAGCCATAATTGAACAGCTTTTTTCCCGTACTGCCGGAAAAGGAAATCTTCTTCAGCATTCCAGGCTTTATGATTTGAAGCGTACTGATCAGGAACAAAAGCCCCAGGCAGCCGGCCTGGGCCATAAAATAGGCTTCGATGGAGGTGACCCTAATCACATACACTATGATGAAAATAAAAATAATGTGGACGAATTGCTGCAGAATTGTATATACATTGAACATGGTGATGTTCTTCTGTCCTACGAAGAGATTCACATTGGAATTCAGCAATGAGGTGAGCACCGAAAGACAGATCAGATATCCCGGATACGGCACCGCATGGCTAAAACTAAAAATCAACGGAATGAAGATTCCTGTAAGCACGGCCCACAAATAGGCAAAAGGCAGGATTTCTTCAATGGTGTATCTGGAAGCAAAATAGCTCATGCTGCTGCCTACAAAAATATTGGCAAAAAAGCTGATCAAGGTAAGATCGGCAATGACAATGGAAATTACTCCTTTTCCTTCGCTTCCCCACACATTGGTCGTATAGATGACCAGCCCGAAATTCAGGAATAAAATAAAAAACCGGGAAAAAAAAGTTTTAAGGAGGGTTTTCTGTTTCATTTCACGGTAAGGAATTTTGAATAAAATTGACAAATGCTCCTTTGATGCTTTTCCAGTTGTATTGCCGTTCATATGCAGCTCTCGCATTTCTGGAATGGCGTTTATATAATTCAGGATCTTCTGCATACCTTATGACCAGATCTGCAATTTTACCGGAATCTTCAGGGTC
>JAKOOI010000560.1 GCA_022701475.1 Weeksellaceae bacterium | reverse complement strand
CTACGTTGGTAATCCCGATGCAGTAAGCTACCGCAGAACCTGCTGCGGAACCACGGCCGGGACCTACCCAGACGCCCATATTACGTGCCTCGTTACAGAAATCTTGTACAATCAGGAAGTATCCCGGATAACCGGTGTTGGCAATGACTTCCAGCTCAAAGTCCAGACGCTCCCTTATTTCATCGGTAATTCCCGTATCGGCATATCTCTTTTTGGCACCTTCATACGTCAGGTAAGTCAGGTAAGCCATTTCCCCGCGCTTTCCGCCGTCCAGCTCATCTTCAGCATGAATGAATTCCGCCGGGATATCAAATTTCGGAAGGAGTACGTCCCTTTTCAGCGTGTAGGGCCTGAACTTGGCAAAAAATTCCTCATACGCTTCAAAGGCATCCGGATAAGCCAGGAATGCCTCTTTGATTTCATAGGAATTCTTGATGTAGTACTCGCCTGTTGCCAGTCCTCTTCTTTTCCCGAAGCCTTTTCCTACAGGCGTCGAAAGCTTTTCACCGTCTTTGATGCAGCTAACGATATCCTGGATATTGGAATCATCCTTATCCGTATAGAACGTTTCATTCTGGGCCAGGATCTTCACATTGTATTTATCGGCGAAATGCAGCAGCACATCATTCAAATGCTCCTCTTCCGGCAGCTGATGGTTCTGGAGCTGAACGTAGAAATCTTCCCCGAAGGTATCTTTCCACCATCTGAAAAGCTCCTCCCCTTTCTGTTCACCGGTATTCAGGATCGCGTCCGGAATATCCCCGTGGATCCCGGAAGTAAGGGCAATGATCCCTTCTTTATATTGCGCAATCAGGTCACGGCTGATCCTCGGTACCCCGAAGTAAAACCCTTTCAGGAAACCGATACTCGAAAGTTTGGCCAGGTTTTTATACCCGTTAAAATCTTTTGCCAGCAGGACCACCTGTGTTCTGCGGTCAGGATCATCTTTGGTAAACTGCTTCTGTTCATAGCGGTCTGAGATATAAAACTCACAGCCCACCACAGGAATCAGCGGCTCGGAAACCGGTTCTTTTTCATTGAAAGGTTCTCCCTTCTCTTCCGCTTCCTGTTTTTTGGCCAGGTATTCCTTATGCTTTTTGGCGCGGTCGCCATTGGCACCCTCCACTGCCGAAACAAACTTGAAAGCCCCCATCATATTTCCCAGATCCACCATCCCTACGGCAGGAAAATTGTCTTCAGAAGCTTTTTTAATAAGATCACCGATACCGGAAGTTGCAGAAAGCGTAGAGAAAACACTGTGATTGTTAAAATTAAAGTATTTTCCGAGATCGATCTCATCGATATTCCCGAAATCCTGCTGTTTCTTCTTATTATTGAAATCGGCAACCTGCCTGCGGATGATAATATTGAACGGCCTGATTGGGTCCGGATGCAGCGTCCTGAAATAAGCAAGCTGGTCTTCCGAAACCCGCAGCACCTCTGCCGGAACAATTCCGATCCTCATCATTTCAAAAAACACCTGTGCAGTGGCATTTACGTCGGCTGCCGCATTGTGGGCTTCATCAAACTTGTGCCCGTATAATTTCTCGTAAAGTTCTTCCAGTTTCGGAGGTTTGTACCTTCCGCCGCGGCCGCCGCCGAGCTGGCAGAAATCCGTACCCAGCACCATGGTATCGGCCTTTGGTTTTTCCTGTAGCGTATCCTTTATATTTTTACGGTAAAACTCGGCTCCTACGATATTATAATCGAATTCAACGTTATGCCCGGAAACAACCCTTACCTTTTCCAGCACCGCTGCAAATTCTTTCAGGATTTCCTCAAGATCGCGGCCCTCCTCATTGGCGATCTTCGTAGTGATTCCGTGGATCCTTGCCGCGTTGAAAGGAATATCATACCCTTCCGGTTTTATGATATAGTCCTGGTTCTCGATAAGTGCGCCGTTATCATCATGCAGCTGCCAGGCAATCTGGACCATTCTAGGCCAGTTGTCTGAGTCTGAAAGCGGAGCATTGAAATTCTTTGGTAAACCCGTGGTTTCTGTGTCAAAAACTAAATACATGTAATTATTCCAGCTTTTATTTAAAAGAGAATGTAAAGTTACTTCATTTTTTTGTGTTAAACGGAAAATCCAATAGCTTTTAGCGGATGTTATTATGCATATTTTCTCTTGATCATCCGGCTGTGTACATTATCACCGCCAACTCTGACCGCAATTAATATCGTCTCTTTATTTCTGCTGATATCCGGTAAAGAATAGATAAACGGTCTCTTCTGATCCTTAATTAATTTCAGCCAAATAGTGTTAAAATACACTTGGTACCACATTCATTTTTCTATATTTGTCGCTGTAGAATCCATTAATTTAGAAACAAAATGAAAAAAAATCTAATTTTAGCAGGGACTTTACTGTTTTTATCGATGCATGCGCAGAAGAACAACGAAACCCTGAACCGGGAATTCGAACAGCAGAAAGTCCTTAATGAAAAGAAATTCGATGCTTACGTTGAAAAGGTCTACGGCAAAAACCCTGACCGGGAAACCATCAAGAAGATCGATTCCCTGCGGTCACGTCTGGGAGGATTCAATTTCGACATCCCTTATTTTCTTCAGGAGCAGGACACCAGACAGCTGATGAACTCAAATTCCGACCAGCTGAACACTGCCGGGAACGTCTCCGGGCTTTCCGGCTCCTTTAACGGGGAAAATATCAAGTACACGGTTTTTGACGGCGGAAGGATTTACGAAGCCCATGCCGCATTTGACAATATTCCCGGCCGGATCAGCAATAAAGAAGCTGCAACACAAAGTTATTCAGACCACTCCACAGGGGTCGGCAGTTTCATCGGCGGTAAAAGTGTTACTTTATCAAGCAACGGGGTTCCCGTTGGCAATGCCAAAGGGGTCGCGGTGAGCTCGACGATGGACAGCTATATGTTCAGCACAACAACGCTGCCCGGTGACACATCAACCAGCACTGTATTCCAGAAGATTCTTACGGCCCAGCCAGCCATCTCCAATCACTCTTACGGGGTAAATTCGGGCTGGACGGTAAACTATGACAGTACGGGAAACGTAGCCTCTTATGTCTACAACGGATCCAAGAGCGGAACTACCTTTTATGATTTTCAGGGCACTTATAACACGAATGACTACAATTATGATGCGCTGGTATACAGCAATCCTTCGTTTGTCCTCGTAAAATCTGCCGGAAACTATTTCAATATGGGACCGGCCGGAGGCAGTTCCACCGCCCCGAAATACTACAGGTCTTCCGGAAACAACGTAGCATTCAGCGCTACCGACACCATCCCTCCGAACAACTGTTCCCTGGGATATGACTGTATAGGAACAGGATCGCTTGCCAAAAATATTATCGTGGTGGGCGCGACTGACATCATCACCACCAATAATTTCCGGTACAGCAGCCCTTCCGATGTGGTACACTCCAGCTACAGCAGTGCAGGACCAAGGGATGACGGCGGAATCAAGCCGGATATTTCTACCGTCGGTACGAATGTATTGTATGCTGCAAGTTCAGCTGCAGGAAGCACTTCCTGGGCGATGGGCAGCGGGACCTCCTTTTCCGCACCGGTGGTAACAGGGATTATCGGTCTCTGGACACAGATCAACAAGCAGCTGTTTAACAATGCCACCTTCAATGCAGCGTCCGCCAAAGTGCTTACGGTGCATTCAGCTTCCGAAGCCGGCAATGTTGGTCCTGATCCCTGGTTCGGATGGGGATTCATCAATGCTAAAAAAGGAGCGGAACTCTTGGTAGGCAAAGCCAATAACACCGTGATCTTTGCCGATGAAACCCTTGCCAACGGCGTAAAGAACACCAAGCTTGTTACGGCATCCGGAAGCGAGCCGCTGAAAGTAACCGTGAGCTGGATTGACCCTGAATATACTCCCAACTATCAGTTTGTTTCGGACGTCTACAACAACAGGACTTCAAAGCTGATCAATGACCTGGATGTAAGAATCGTAGACATGACCAGCAACACCATATATTATCCGTGGAAGCTTAATCCGGACAGCCCGATGACCCCTGCCGTAAAAGCGGATAACACTGTGGACAACGTGGAACAGGTGGTAATAGACAATCCCGTAGCAGGCAGGGTGTACAGGATTGAAATCAACAACAAGGGACTGCTGGTTGATGATTCCGGCAACCCCGCTGCCTTGCAGAATTATTCCATCATGGTAACAGGACAGGCCCAGCCTTCCGTACTGGCAACGGCTGATGCTCTGAAAAACAGCGGCATCATTATAGCGCCAACCCTCACCCCGGATTTTGTGAAAATCATGAAGGCACCTGCAAAATCCACTTTCACCGTCTATGACCTTTCCGGTAAAAAGCTGCAGAGCGGCACAGTTAACGGAGACGAAACAAAGGTCGACCTGAGTTCCTATACCAAAGGGATCTACCTGGTGGAAGTGAAAACTGCACACGGAACACTTTCTAAAAAAGTAATGAAAGAATAAGCTTTTCAGCAATATGACAGCACGTTACATCAAAAACACTAACAACCGTTAGTGTTTTGTTTTTTTGTTTATCTTTGCTTCCTATGGAAAATACACTTCACGAAAAAGTTTCTCAGGAAATTCTGCTCAAGGCTTACAACCATATGATGCTTGCCAAGGCAATGGCAGACATTTACGAAGAAAACAGAAATGTTACCAAGTACGTTCATAGCACCTCCAGAGGGCACGAGGCCATCCAGCTGGCTACAGCCTATCAGCTGAAGAAAGAAGACTGGGTTTCTCCGTACTACAGGGATGAAAGCATCCTCCTGGGAATCGGTTTTGAGCCTTATGAACTGATGCTTCAGCTGCTGGCCAAGGCAGATGACCCTTTTTCAGGAGGGAGATCTTATTATTCGCATCCTTCGAGCAGGGATGGGAACAAACCGAAAATCATTCACCAGAGTTCCGCTACGGGGATGCAGGCCATCCCAACGACAGGCGTTGCCCAGGGGATCAAATATATCCAGGATTTCAATCTCCAGCAGTTTGAAAACAATCCGGTGGTAGTCTGCAGCTTAGGAGACAATTCCGTTACCGAAGGAGAAGTAAGTGAGGCTTTCCAGTTTGCTGCTTTGCACCAGCTGCCGATCATTTTCCTCGTTCAGGATAATGAATGGGGAATTTCCGTTACCAAGGAGGAGGCCAGGACCTGTGATGCGTACGATTTCGTAGCCGGGTTCACAGGACTGAGCCGTATGAGGGTAGATGGAACAGATTTCGTGGAAAGCTTCGAGGTCATGAAAAAAGCCGTCGATTATGTAAGAACGGAAAGAAAACCATTGGTGGTCTGTGCGAAGACCGTACTGATCGGCCATCATACTTCCGGCGTAAGAAGGGAATTTTACCGGACGGAAGAAGATCTGGTCAAGCACAGGGCCAAGGATCCGGGAGAAATCCTGAGAAACCAGCTGATGGATGCCGGAGCGGACGAGGAGCTGCTGAAACAGATTACTAAAAAAGCCCGCCTGGCAGCCGAAGAAGCTTTTGAAAGAGCCCAGCAAGCGGAAGATCCCAAACCCGATACCGTACTGCAGCATATTTTTGCACCTACGCCTGTTACGGAAGAAACCGGGACCCGGGAACCCGAGGGCGGTGAAAAAATCGTGATGGTGGATGCCGCCATCCATGCCATCCAGGAGCTGATGTGGAAACATCCGGAAGCGCTGCTGTACGGGCAGGACGTCGGCGAAAGAATCGGCGGGGTATTCCGTGAAACGGTGACCCTGGGGAAAAAATTCGGAAGCAAAAGGGTTTTCAATACCGCAATTCAGGAAGCATACATCATCGGTTCTACCACCGGGATGAGTGCCGTGGGATTAAAGCCGATTGTTGAAGTGCAGTTTGCCGATTACCTCTATCCGGGAATCAACCAGCTGATCACCGAAATTTCAAAATCCAGTTATTTAAGCCAGGGGAAATTCCCTGTAAGCAATATCATCCGGGTACCCATTGGCGCCTACGGAGGCGGAGGGCCTTACCACAGCGGAAGCGTAGAAAGCATTTTGACCAACATCAAAGGGATTAAAATTGCCTATCCGAGCAATGCCGCCGATTTTAAGGGGCTGCTGAAAGCTGCTTACTACGATCCGAATCCGGTGGTGATGCTGGAGCACAAAGGTCTGTACTGGAGCAAAGTGCCGGGAACGGAAGATGCCAAAACCATAGAGCCGGCAGAAGATTATATCCTGCCTTTCGGAAAAGGAAAGATAATAGCAGCTGCTGATCAGGAGGAAACCGAAAAAGGCAGAACCCTATTGGTAGTAACCTACGGAATGGGCGTATACTGGGCTAAAGAGGCAGTGAAAAACTTCAGCGGAAGAGTGGAGATAATCGATCTGAGAACCCTGATCCCGCTTGATGAAGAGCTGGTTTTTGAAAGAGTAAAGGCCCATGGCAAATGTATTGTCCTTACCGAAGAACAGCTGAACAATTCCTTTGCGGAAGCATTTGCCCACAGGATCTCCAGAAACTGCTTCAGGTATCTTGATGCTCCGGTTGAAACCATGGGATCACTTGACACTCCGGCCGTTCCTATTAACCTCGCACTGGAAAAAGCCATGTTGCCGAACGCAGAAAAGCTCAGCGCAAAAATAGAAGAAATGCTGAAATACTGATTCAGTTTACCATAATCAGCCTCCGGAATCCGGAGGCTTTTTTTGTGTGGCCTGTCCTTAAAGCAGATCGTCATTCTTGTTGCCGGCATGAAAAGCTTGTTTTTCAGCCTGATGATCTCACTTTTTTACGGGAATTCGGGTTAATTTTTTAAGTGTTCATAAAAATACGGAACATGACAGGTACCACAAAAACATGGTATCTATTTTGCTTACAGTTTCGCTGACTTCTATTGGTTTGCACAGCTTATGATCACAACAAAATATGTCAACTACAAACGGATTTTCAATCTATCGGGATTCCATGTCATCCTGATTTCCGTCTGGTGTACATTGATTGCCGTACTTTTTCACGTTTTTCACTGGGACTGGATGATCATTCCATGGGTTCCGGTAGCACTGATCGGTACGGCAGAAGCTTT
>JAKOOI010000528.1 GCA_022701475.1 Weeksellaceae bacterium | reverse complement strand
TTTTGCTCCATTTGGTGTATAGGCATAACCCCAAACTCCTGCATTATCGGAATTCAGATAAGTAAGGGGAGAAACCACCACTTTGCCATTATTTACCTGGCTGTTCTCGGTCGCTGCATCCTGAATCAGTACAGCATAGGCTTTTTGGCTTCCGATATTTTTATATCCGCTGATGTATACGTTTGAAAATATTCCTGTTCCATGCTTTTTAAATTGGATAGCAGATATTTCAGGCGAATTTGCCGCTTCCGGGCTGGTATTATTATCTCTTATTAAGGTAATATTTGAAATTTTTGGAGCTACGTTATCAGCATTGCTGGAAGCTTCTATTTCCATCCCGAAATTTCCTGTTCCTGTCTGGAAAGCATACCAGTTGGTGTTGTTCTGTCCGCTCCATGCATCCTGCCAGTCGAAAGAATCATCATAATTCCCGTAAGAAACAATGTTTTTGGCACTTACCGTACCTCCGAAGAATTCATATCCGTCATCGGTTCCTTTGTAAGTAACCAGGTTTTCCAGTGTGGTTCCTGCACCCACTGCATAAAAAGTCATAGAGTTGGTTTCAGAAGTACCATCACCGATTTTTTTACCGGCATATTCCACTCTTACAAACTTCATAGTTCCGGAATTTGAATTGGCATCGGTTCCTCCGTAATATACGTTATTTCCATCCTCAGAAAGAGCTTGGGTGTTTCCATTCACAGCTTTAATAGGTGCTCTTCCATAAATAGTAATTCCTCCCCAGTCTCCCGGCGTTTTGGTAGTAGTCGTAAATACAATAGGCTCAGAAGCAGTTCCTACTGCATTGATTTTTCCATCCTGAAGAATAACCAATCCACTTGTTTTAGAGGTAACTACGTTGAAAGTAGCACCTGCTTCGATAGTAATGGTTGCATCATTTGTGATTTTTACAATACCGTCTAATGTATAATTTCCTTTTTTAATTAATAGATCTTTAGAAATCGTCCCGGATAATGTTCCGCTTCCGCTTAATACACTTTCCGTTGTTCCGGGAGTAACAATAGTTGTTCCTGTTCCTTCTCCCAGACCATCATTTACTTCAATAGTACATGAATTTAAAGACAGGCCGAGTACGATGGCAAATGTGCTAAGTGATAAAATTGATTTTTTCATTATATTTAGATTTATTTATTATTAGTTGATAATTTTTTTTAAAAAATTAGAACGTATATCCTAATGTTAGATTGAAGTTAACTCCTCTGTAATAATCAGTAAGAGTCTGGTTTGATCCTTCCAGATTGAGCGGTGCATAATTTTTATCTCCCAGCATAATTCTATACTTCGTATCAAGCATATTTTGTACAGCAAACTTAATATTCCATTTACTGGTTATCTGATCCTGGAATATAAAGTCTAATTGATGAAAAGGCTTTTCATAGTAATTATCAGTTCCGCTGCCTCCTGTTGCATAGATTTTACTTCCTGAAACATTATATACTAATGAGAATGTTGTCGCTAAATTTTTACTGTTTTTAAATTCATATTTTAGATCTGCATTGATAGTGTAAGGTGAAGCTCCCTGTAAGCCTCTTTTACGTAAAGGCTCATTTGAATCTTTTAACCAGATTGGGCGTTCCATATTAAGTTGTACTTCACTTCTTTCTACATTAGAATGCATAAAGGTTGCATTGGCTCCTAATGTAAATTTTTCCAGAGATTCAGAAATTCTGCCAAGTCCTAGAATACCTTCGAATTCTACTCCGTAAATCTCAGCTTTCTTAGCATTAAAGAAAGTTATGGTTGTACCAGTGGCATTAGCAGACGCGGCTAGAGAACGTTCAATTGCATTATCAATTCTTTTTGCAAAAAGGTTAACTGCAAACATTTCTTTGCTGGTAGGAAAATACTCCCATTTGAAATCAAGGTTATAATTATCACTTGACATTATATCTCGATTACCAATAATTGAAACGTTATCTGGACTGATATATTCAATTGGCATAGTTTCAATCAGTACAGGTCGTGTTACTGTTTTGCTAAAAGCAAATCTTAGATTATTTTTACTGTTAAGTGCCTTTTTAACAGCAAGTGAAGGTAAAAACAAATCTCTGGTCTTATCTAGGTTTTCCTTTTTTTCTGCACTTAAATTTGAGTACCGAATTAAAGTCATATCTTTTTCATAACGCGCGCCAAGTAGAATGTCCCAAGAATCATTTGGCTTATAATTAATATTAGTATAGCCTCCATTTACAATTTGATAGATACTTGAGAAAAACTGTGAAATGTCAGAGCCTTCAGTATAGTGCATATTTCCATTTGAAATAGATTGATCAAACATGCTTTGTGGCTCATCTATACTTGTAACGAATACAGGATTTGAGAAGCCTGCAGCAGGTCTTCCGAAAATAAAACGGTATGAATTTTTTCTGAAATCACTGAATCCGTTATATCCGAGAGCAATCTGAAAAGGATAATCTCTCCTGTCACCTTTTTCTCCCAGAAATAATTGGTATTCTGCATAGGCTGATCCATAGAATCTTGAATTAACATCGAGATATTGACGAATCAAATTGTTTCCACCGTAACGCATTTGTATATAGCCATCAGGAAGCATTTCACCAGTCTGCGGATTTACACGGTTACCTTCTATAATTTTTCGGTCCGGCTGGCTATAGTTATTGAGAACGTAGCTTATCCCTCCTCTTACCTGATGTCTCTCATTAATCTTTTGAGAAGCCGTTAATTGTAGATCTAAAAATCTTGAGATATCCAATTGATTTGTCCTGAAGAAGCCGGAATTTATGTTCTGAACCTGCTGATCCTTATAACCAAAATTATCTTCTATTATATTAGCCGTATTTTGAAGATAGATAGCATTCAAATTAATATTAGTACCTCTATTCTTGTAAGCTAACCCTAACAAAGCAGCTGATTCAGTTTCATAATTATATTGTTTGCGGGTAAGGTAGTTCATGTTGATAATAGAAGTCTTATCTAATGCTCGATATTGATTATTAAAACCTTCTTTATAATCAAAGCTTGTTCCCTGATTCAAGGAGAACAAAATACCTAAATTTCCCGTTTCGCCTAATTTTGTTTTCTGTACAGTCGTAAATCCTATACTGGTATTAGGCATAGACTTAATATTATCAACATTCCAGGAATCCTTGAAAGAATTAAGGGATTGATCTCTGCTAAATACATAATTGCTTGGTCTTGAGTTCCTGATTTCTTCTGGCAGCCTTCGGTCTTCTGAATTCAGTCCAAGGTATCCGTTAATTCCGCTGGCACCTTCCGCCCGTTTAAAATTATCCCTGAACGTACTTAGTGTATTTACCCCTACGCTGAATTCCACCTTCGAGAAAGCCTTGTCAATCGTCAGGGTTTCAATGTCGAAAGTAGCGCCGGCGAAGTCGCCGTAGAGGTTGGAGTTGAAAGTTTTATAGATGTTCAGCTTGCCCACCACGTCGGTAGGGAACTGCTTCAAAGCGATGATTTTCTGGAAAGGGTTGTTGGATGGCGAACCCAGCCCGTTGATGAGTAAGTAATTGTAGCGTTCCTCAAGACCTCTCACGAAAAGGCCTCTTCCTTCCACCGTGGTAATCCCGGTTACTTTCGTCAGGCCCTGCTCCACATTGGAAATCCCTTTTCTGGAAATCTCCTCCGCGCTTACGGCCTGCTTCTGGATGATGGCTTTCTTCTGTTCTACCAGTACGGCAGTCTCTGTCTTGCGGTTGCTGCTTCCCTGGATCACTACACCTTCGATTTTCTTCTCTTTCTTTACGGTGTCGTTCTTGGTTTCTTGAGCGTAAAGTACAGTTCCGGATGTCGTTAAAAACAAAACTGCAATACTCAGTTTTCTAAAATTCATTTTACTTTTTCTTACTATATTCTTTCGGTGCAAAGGAAGGAAAGATCGGCCGGGTAAATGGTTTAGGGAAATTTAAATTTTTCTTAACTAAATATTAAGAAAAGGATATTATTGTTAACTTTATGTGAACGATCCCGCTTTTGTTAAACTGTGATTAAAATATGATTAACTTTGACGCGTAAAAATTGAAAATGAACCAAAAGAAAATCCTCCTGATCGACGATGAACTCGACATTTTAGAGATCCTGTCCTACAATCTGGAAAAGGAAGGCTACGATATCTATACGGCTACCAACGGTAACGAAGGGATTGAAAAAGCCAAGGAAATAATCCCCGATCTGATCCTGCTGGATGTCATGATGCCGGAAAAAGACGGCATCGAAACCTGCCAGGAACTCCGGAAGATCAAAGAACTCCAGAAAACCCTCATCGTATTCCTTTCCGCCAGAAGCGAAGAATTTTCCCAGCTGGCCGGATTCCAGGCCGGAGCCAACGATTATATCGTCAAACTCATCAAGCCGAAAATCCTCATCTCCAAGGTCAATGCCCTGCTGCAGCTTACTTCTCAGGTTTCAGACAATGCCAAGCTAATCGAAATCGGGGATCTGATAATCGATAAGGACAACTTCAGGGTATCCAAGAGCGGACAGCAGTTCCTGCTTCCCAAGAAAGAATTCGATCTCCTGTACCTGCTGGCTTCCAATACCGAAAAAGTGTTCAAGAGGGAAGAGATTCTCGAAAAGGTATGGGGCAATGACGTGATTGTTGGTGAAAGGACCATCGATGTGCACATCCGGAGATTAAGGGAAAAACTGGGCATCAATACCAACCAGACGCTGAAAGGAATCGGGTACAAGCTGATCGTGTAATATCCGTTTTCATTGCTTATCTTTACTACGAACCCCAAAACAGTGTAAAATTGAAATTTTACAGGCTTACCCTTGTCGCCTCGTGTCTCCTGACGCTGGTGATGTTCCTCCTCGTCATTGCATTCGACTGGCTGAAGGACCTTTACTACGATACCCCTTTCTTCAACATCGGGCTTTTCCTCTGCCTGGTCCTGATCTTTATGATCAACTATGTAGTCCTGGAGCTGCTCTTTGCCTATTACGGAAAGAAGCAGGTACGCGGGCTTTCCCAGATCCTGCCACAGGAAATCGTGCATGACCATCATGAAAACATTACCATCAGGGAATTGGGGGAACGCTTCTCCGACTTCAACCAGCAGCAGATTACCGAACTGGACATGATGAAGGAAATGGAAAGCTACCGTAAAGAATACATTGGGAATGTTTCTCATGAGCTGAAAACCCCGCTGTTTTCCATTCAGGGATATGTGGAAACCCTCCGCGATGGCGGCGTGGACAACCTGGTGATCCGCGATAAATACCTGGAGCGCATCGACAAATCCGTGGAGCGGCTCATTGCCATCGTTACCGACCTCGATATGATCAACAGGCTGGAAGCCGGCGAAATCAACCTCACCGTCTCAAAATTCGATGTCAACCTGCTGATCAAGGAAATTTTCGACCTCCTCGACCTGGAGGCGGAAAAGCACAACGCCACCCTGCAGATCCAGACCCTCCATCCCCAGATTTTCGTGGAAGCCGACAAGCAGAAGATCTCGCAGGTATTCATCAACCTCATCTCCAATGCCATCCATTACGCCAACCGCCAGGAAGCAAGGGTAGTGGTGAAGACCAGCATCCTCAAGAACAAAGTGCTTATTGAAGTCATTGATAACGGGATGGGCATAAAATCCGAAAGCCTGCCGAGGATTTTCGAACGGTTTTACCGGGTGGAAACCAGCCGCAGCAGAAGGGAAGGCGGTTCCGGACTTGGCCTGGCTATCGTAAAGCATATCCTGGAAGCCCATGATGAAAACATTACGGCAGAAAGCGTTTACCTGGAAGGTACAAAGTTCAGTTTCATGCTCGAAAAAGCAAATAGCTCCGGCAAAATGTAAGGAAAAAAAATGTTTTAAAAAATCAATAAATATTTTTTTGTCACATTTCATTTATTTTATATTTGCATCAGAGATTTATCATAATAATAAAGGCAAAAAAGTAATTTAAAACTGATGGTTTACAAAATCCGCGTAATATTAGATGCAAAAGAAGATATTTTCCGGGATATCGAAGTTAAAGGGAAACAGACGCTATGGAACTTACATTTAGGGATTAAAAGTGCGTTCAGCCTGCAGGGAGAAGAGCTTTCCACATTTAATCTGCTGGAAGAAGACGGAACGATTATAAAAAGCGTTCCGCTGGAAGACATGAGCGATGACGGAGACGGCGAAATTATGTCTGATGTATACATAGACGAGGCTTTTGAGAACCGCGATAACAAGGCCCAGTTCCAGTACGGGCTCCTCGATCTCTGGGAATTCTTCTGTGAAGTGGTGGAAGTGATTGAGGAAACAAAAGGCGTGAATTACCCGATTACCGTATACCGTTTCGGAAATGTTCCTTTAAAGGCACCGAGCAAAAGCGGAACCGCCGGCGGATCCAGGAAAAAATCTGCCATGCCGCTGATGGACGACGATTTCAGCTTCGACGACGATTTTGCAGGAAGCAACAACTTTGCCGATGAAGATGATGATAATTTCGACGATGAAGAAGAAGACTACGACGATGATGTTTTCGATGATGAAGACGATAACGACGACGAAAGATAATCAGACCTCAGAAAAAAGATATATGGCCCCGGATGAAAATCCGGGGCTTTTTCGTGATCCGTTACACTATCTGTCCTGTGCAACATCTTCAGACAAAGCTTGGTGCAAGTGTCCACACTTGCACATTACATTACACTATGCAACATCATCAGACAAGGCTGCGCGCAAGTGTCCACACTTGCGCTCAACACTTGCACATTATATCGTCCTATGCAACATCATCAGACGATGCTGGTCGAAAGTGTCCACACTTGCGCTCCACACTTGCACATTACATTACACTATACAACATCATCAGACGATGCTGGTCGCAAGTGTCCTCACTTGCGCCATATTTTAACAAATTTTCCTTCCCCATTTTCCCGTTTTCCGATCACAATCCCTATTTTTGCCAAAAGCGTAGTAATGAAAAGAGTAATGCTCATAACGGTACTGGCATTGGGCTTAGCCTCTTGTACCTCTCAAAATACAACCACCACTATGACAGATTTGCCGAAAAACTGGAAACAGACCACCAATATTTATGAAGTTAACGTAAGACAGTATACGCCGGAAGGAACCTTCAGGGCTTTTGAAAAAGAGATGCCGCGGCTGAAATCCATGGGGGTGAAAACCCTGTGGTTTATGCCTGTGACGCCCATCGCACAGCAGAACAAGAAGGGGAGCCTTGGAAGCCAGTATGCGGCGGCGGATTACACTTCCATCAATCCTGAATTCGGAACCATGGACGATTTTAAACATATGGTAAACGAAGCGCACCGGCTGGGTTTTAAGGTCATCATCGACTGGGTGGCCAACCATACCGGCTGGGACCATGTCTGGACCAAGACCCACCCTGAGTTTTACCTGAAGGATCCGGACGGGAAATTCCATGTGGCTTCAGGAATGGATGACATCATAGAACTTGATTATAAGAACCCGGAAATGCGACTGGCGATGATCGATGCCATGAAATTCTGGATCCGCGAAACCGGGATCGACGGCTTCCGGTGCGACCTCGCTTCATGGGTGGAAGTGGATTTCTGGCAGCAGGCAAGGCCGGAAGTGGAGAAGATCAGGCCGCTGTTCTGGATCGGGGAGTATGACGAACTCGAGAATCCCGAATACGGAAAGGTTTTCGATGCCAGCTACTCGTGGAAATGGATGCACAAATCCGAAGACTACTACAAGAAAAACCAGCCCCTTCAGGAGCTGAAGGACCTGCTGGTACAGTATTCCAATATCGGCGATGCTTCGATGAGGGCCTGGTTCACCTCCAACCACGACGAAAATTCATGGAACGGTACCGAATATGAAAAGTACGGAGACATCACCAAGCCGATGGCTGTTTTCTCCGCTACCTGGAACGGGATTCCGCTGCTGTATTCCGGGCAGGAGCTTCCGAACATGAGAAGGCTGGAATTCTTTGAAAAAGATCCGATCCGATGGAACGGGAATTATCGGATGGCCGACTTTTACAAGACCCTTTTCAGCCTGAAAGCATCCCATCCGGCACTGAGGGGCGGAGATCCGGCGGTGACGACCAGTTTCCTGAACACTACGGCCAATGACAAGGTCCTGGCATATCTGAGGAAAAACGGAGACCGGGAAATTCTTGTTGTTTTGAATATGTCCAAAGAGGCGGTAAACTTTGATATTGAGGACGACCGGGTGTCCGGCTCTTTCCGGAACGTATTCGAGAAAACCAAAAGGGATTTCAGCCAGGGGAAAAACTTCAATTTCAGGGTTACCGATTACGCGGTGTTTGAAAAATAGAGGTAATAAATCCACCATATCCGGATCCCTGCATTCCGTGCAGGGATTCTGTATTCAGGGATGCCTGTTGCTCAGTGGTGAAGGGAATTCAATGTGAATTCAATCCAACATTATTACCAACAGGTTCTGATCCATCCTGATCTGATCTGATCTGATCTGTATTATATCGGACGCATACTCAACAGGATCGGACCGGCCTTACTTAGAAACCATGCTTTTCCCGGAATATGCACCGGCAGGTTAAATTTATTTAGATACTGGAAATAATTTAATAATACGTTTTTGAATTTTAAAATTCTGATTTTAAATAGCAGAAAGCTAACTGCTGTCAGCTACTTAATACATTTGAAACTTTATATGCAATCTGAAGATGGATAAATCAAAAATACTGGAAACCGTTAAAAAACGGATCGCTGAGAAAATGCTGAAATTTGAAGAACTTATTGCTTCCACCCGGGCTTCCAGCAACGATACCAAAAGCTCGATGGGCGATAAATATGAGACCGGACGGGAAATGCTGCAGCAGGAAATCAATAACCTGCAGCGCCAGCTGAATGAAGCCGCTGCCCAGCAGACGGCCGTTCAGAAAATAACAGCGGAATCTTCTGCGAAGGTGCAGAGCGGAGCATTGGTAAAAACGGATAAGGGCCTCTTTTATATTTCCGCTTCCGTGGGGGAAGTGGTATCGGATAACCGCAAAATCATGACGGTCTCGCCGGAATCGCCGCTGGTAAAAGCCATGGCCGGACTGGGAAAGGGGCAGACATGTTTCGTCAACACCGTCAGCCATCATATCGAAGAAATCTGGTAGCTGCATGCAGTGCAGCGGAGGGCTGCCCTTATATTCCCGGCAAAGAATCATCCGGACCGGATTTCCTGTTATCGTTCAATAGCTCCACGCTTTGGAGGCAAACCGGCTGATCATTAATAAAGG
>JAKOOI010000207.1 GCA_022701475.1 Weeksellaceae bacterium | reverse complement strand
TAAGGTAGAGTGGAGGAAGCTCTTTTGCTCTTTCTTTTTGCAACTGCTCCGGGCTTTTATAGTCTTTAGGAATGATCACCTGCTTTACTCCAACCAGATTGTTGAACCATAACCTTTCCATCTTTCCGCAATGGGCATTATGGAAATCCTTCAGCTGATCTCCCGTCATTCCGATGGTATCTCCGATTTTGTCGAGGGTATCTCCGGGCTTTACGTGGTATAGCAAAATATTCTCATCCATGGTTGCATTTTTTTGACTGATTTTCAGCTTTCTAAATTTAGTAAATAAAATGAAAGCTTCAAAAAAATGATCCGTATTTTGATTACTTAGATCATAAAATCCATTAAAAAGCATAATATATGAAAAGAAAAAACAGACCTTAAATCCCGGTTTTGGTCCGGCCGGCGCAGACCTTCACCATAGAAGTTTTTAAAAACCCCGAAGAGGTTTGGGAATTCATTTAATAGCATAAATAAAAGATGAGTTAAATCTTTAATTTTTTTAGCCTTATTTATGATGCTAAGGAATGGCCAGGTGGTGGCTGAGCGGGGCCGGAGCCACATTGTCATTTGTGAAAACTCTTACAATTTGCAGGGAATTTTTAACCGCAAAAGAGGCAAAAAGATATTCCTACTGCATAGAAAAGTGAAATATCTGATGCTGAAAAAAGCGCACAAAAGTTTTTAAAAATCAAAGATTTTTAATCTGATGTGTTCTGAAATATTTTCAGGCTATTCAAACTCTCTCTGTGACTTATGTGTTAAAATATGCGTATCATCTGTGAAAATCTGTGGATTCTTCAACCACAAAAGTCACAAAAGATATTTATACTGTTGGATAAAGTTAAATATCTGATGCTGAAAAACGCGCAAAAGTTTTAAAAATCTTTGATTTTTAATCTGATGTGTTCTAAAAATATTTTCAAGTATTCAAATCTTCTCTGTGGCTTATGTGTTAAAATAAAAGCTGTCATCTGTGAAAATCTGCGTGAGATTTTTATTGCAATGTAGGAAATCCATCGAACCCGTCCGGTCCACGGGTCATCAGTTATTATTTCCGGGACTCCTTTTTAATTCCCTTGCAATTTCGTCCACTTCATGGAGAGGCTGGAGATAAAGATGATCAATATACCGGATGATCCGGTCGTCGGTTTTTTCAGTGATTTTCCCGATAAACAGGTTATTGCTTCCCGACAGTACTGTGAGGAGCTCTGCGTAATACTGATCCCGGCCGATGATGGGCGGGCTGATGTGCGCCCTTTTATCGTCATTCACCAGGATGTCTGTAAATTCCGTATTCATCAGGACGGTCTGGAAGAAGGATTCGGCAGGAAGCAGGGTGTGCAGGTAATAATCCTCAAAGGCCATCACTTTCTCATTATTGGTCAGGAAGGAGCATGTTTCCCGCGTAAATATAAACCACCTGCCACCGATGTAAGGGGTGACCTCTTTCATGAAGTCCCTTTTGTATACCAGTGAAGATATCTTGTGGGTCAGTTCCGTAAAGTGATTCTGTATCCTCTGTAAAGTATCGGGCCTGTAAAACTTCTGGTCGTAATAGAAAATATAATTTCTTCCTGTATGGACTGTCAGAAACTGCCTGATGATGTCCTGGGATCTTAAAGGGAGGTCTTCCCCGCTGAGGTTGATCAGGTAATCCCACTGCGTACTGGCATTCAGCAGAAATCTCATGGCATTGAGTTCTGCCTGGATCATGCTGAAGCCTTCCGACACGATGTTTGTACTTTCCAGGATAAAGACATTGGGATATTGAATGACATGTTGCTGGATCGCTTCCGTTGTTTCGGAACCGGCCTTACGGTCGATGTGCACAAGATAGAACTGATCACGGGTATAAATTTTTTCCAGCAACATCTTAAAAGCTTCGGGCCGCTGATGTACCATGATGAAGTACGCAATACGGACCCGGGGTACAGGAGGCTTTTCAATGTTTCGGGATTGGGGCTGCGGGATTGTGGAATAGGATTGCATGTTCACGGAATTTTTGATCATCCGCACTGTGCAAATAATTCTTCTGTGTGCGTAAGGTACAAATAAAATAATGATAATCAATTATTTATATTTTTTATTTTTAAAAAATATTCTTCTACATTTGCAAAGTATTCATAAAGAAAGGTTCCTGCCTTCGCTTAACCGGTCCCATGACACCGACCGGTCTTGCTTCTCCAGATTCCCCGTTTATAGATCCTGTTTTTTAATGATCCCGAGAATGATGATTCCTTTGATCTTAAAGAATAACCCCATATGCAGGTTGTGATATAAGTATCCCATGAGCAGGGCAAAGAGTGGCAGGCAGCTGAGTGAAATCGCAAAATCACGCTTCTTATCACCGTTTATTTTAAAAATGAAATCTGTAAAGTGTACAGATCCCATTATATTAATTTTTTAATTTTATTACAATGCAAAAAGGCACCGTAAAATTTTTCAACGAAGCAAAAGGCTTCGGTTTTATCGCACCATCGGAAGGTGGAGCAGACATCTTTGTACATACTTCAGGATTGGAGTCAGGATCCATCCGTGAGAACGACCTGGTGGTTTTCAATGTACAGAAAGGGGACAGAGGTTTGAACGCAATCAACGTGAAACTGGCATAATCTGATCAATATAG
This sequence comes from Weeksellaceae bacterium, assembly GCA_022701475.1. Taxonomy (GTDB): domain Bacteria; phylum Bacteroidota; class Bacteroidia; order Flavobacteriales; family Weeksellaceae; genus Chryseobacterium. Next base: position 3,184 of record JAKOOI010000207.1, on the reverse strand, counting down.
TTTTTATTATATTCGTTATATTACCGGCCTCCCGCATTTGCGGGAGGCCTTTTCGCTTGTTACGGGCACTATCTCCCGAAAATTAAATTGCATTATGTATGGATCAGAATAAATATCTGCGGCACTGGACGATCGCAATACCGGTATTATCGTGGCTCTTTTATTTCGGGAGCTTTATCTTTTCATCAGGCTACTACTCCGTAGTATTGACTTTTTTGCTGCTGGCCAGTGTGATCGCATCCGTATACCACTCCGAAGTGTTGGCGCACCGGTTGGGTGAGCCATTCGGTACGCTGCTGCTTGCATTTGCGATCACCGTCATCGAAGTGGGATTAATCATTTCCATCATGCTGGGCGCCAAAGGTCTGGAGACTATTACCCTGGCAAGGGATACTGTATTTGCAGCGGTCATGCTGATCCTTAACGGTATTATCGGCATCTGCATCGTAATAGGATCGCTGCGGTACCGGGAACAGGCATTTACGCTGAAAGGCGTGAGTACGGCGCTGATCACCTTAACGGCGGTGGTGGTGTTCGTACTCATCCTGCCGAATTATACGGTGAGCCACGGTGGCGGTGAATATACATCTTTTCAGCTTTTGTTCATTGCCCTGATATGCCTTTCCCTCTACCTCGGTTTTACAATGGTACAGACGATCAGGCACCGGAGTTTTTTCCGGCCTCCTCAGAAAAATGCCGTCCCTGAGAATACGGACAGCAGGAAAGGGATACTCGGGGGTAAGAGCATTTATGTCAGCGGGTTCATGCTGGTGGTGAGTTTGGGGATCGTGGTGATGATGGCCAAACTGCTTTCGAAAGATGTGGAATACCTGGTGATGGCAGTAGGAGCGCCCCGGTCTGCGGTAGGGATTATCATTGCGGGCATTGTTCTGCTTCCGGAAGCTCTTGCAGCGATCAGGGCAGCGGGGAATGATGAAATACAAACTTCGCTCAATCTGGCATTCGGTTCTGCTCTGGCCAGCATCGGGCTCAGTATTCCTGCCATCGCGATCATTTCGGTCATCAGCGGTATCAGGATGACCTTGGGAATCGATATAAAATCAACGGTCCTGCTGGGGCTTTCCCTGTTCATCATCACGGTTTCTTTAGCGACCGGAAAGACCAACATCATGCAGGGCGTCGTATTGGTCGGCATCTTTCTGATTTATCTCTTCACCTCGATTGTGCCGTGATGATGAAGGAACGGGTTGTATGGCGTATACAGAGCAGCAAAAGCCCAATCATCCGGCTGCAGCTGGCCTGTGCCTTGCCTTATGAAGAGGCCGGAAAATATTGTTCTGCAGCAGTCCGGCGCTGACGATGAATTGACAGTCCGGGCCAGTGCCCGGGATCTGTCTGATCAAAAACCTGATACACACGGGCTGCTGAGATCACAGAGCAGAGCAGAAGGCCATCGTTTCCGCCGGGAAGATTACCAGCAATCTCTTGGAGCTATTTTTTCATACATTACAGATATGGAAAACTGCCCCCAAAAAGCAGACTCTTTTCAGGGGTATTTTGTTGTTTATCCAGGTGGCCTTCAGATGCAGTCCGGCAACATTTCTGCCATAGATTACAGTTTATACATCGATGGCACATCATGTGTGATCAATATACCATACGTAAATTATTTACACAGATCCGGCTTTTGAGGTCGTGTGCTTTTTCTCGCATGCTGATATAATCCATATCAGGTTCAGAAAGATTGTACTGTTTCATTCATTTAACAATACCTTGAGGGATGAAGCACGGTTCGCTTGTCAGAAGATTATTACTGTCTAAGATTCAGGCAAAATGTTTTCAAAGAATTTTACTATATTTTTTTTGAGTTTCCCGAAAAGAGAGGAAGTTCCGAATTCTTTGTTATCATACCCGATCGGAAATCCTTTCTCAACATACTGATTGTTTTTTGCCACAGTCAGGTTCTGGAAGTACCCATTGACGGTTCCTTTTTCATCGGTGTGGATATCCAGGTATTTTACAGTGGCATTCCTGGAAAAATCCAGCTTGCTGATATCGATGGTTTTCACTTCTTTTTTAAGGTCTGATCTGAAGTACAGATTCATGGTCTTCGTATCAATAACGGTCTGCCATTCACCGGGATGAATGGAATTTAGAATATTCCAGGCATAATCAACGGGTTTTTTATCATACTTATAATTCTTCAGCATGTAGTAGGCCCGGTTGTAACGGTCTTCCCATTTTTTGTTCTGATCCGGATCAAACTTTTCATTTCCGCCAAGAAAATCAAACTTTTGAGCAGCGTTCAGGTCCTTTTGGTATTGATTATTGCACAGCAGAGGCATGGGCATTTCCTTATTTGTCAATACGGTATATTTCCCGTTTAATAAAGCAATCGTTGCAGCGTTTCCTTTGGCATCGGTCAGGAAAAAGTGACTTCCGGCTGCATTGGGCCACCAGTCAATGTTGGGGCCATCATTCAGATGATCCACCACTTCTTTTACCGATTGGTAATGATCCAGCTGATACTGTATCCATTGTGCCCAGAACAGGTTGGGCTGTTTTGGATTGTATACTTTGGTTGTTTCCTCCAGATATAATTCCACCAGGAAAAGGCCTTTTTCATTGACGCCATAGCAGGGGAAATCATATCCTAAAAGATTAAAGGTGACGGAACCGAATTTTGATGTCCACTGTTTACCGGCTTGTGTCTGATCAGTGGTCAGGTTTTGCCAGCTGATATTCCTTTTCAGAACCCCGCGTTTGTTGATCACAATCATTCCCGGCATCGTTTTCCAGTTTTCATTGAAACCCACGACATTATGATCCTTTCCGGTCAGCAAAAAAGCGGAGCATGCTTTACTCTGGACTGAATAGCCAGTAAAGAGAATTACAACAAGGCGCAAAAAGAGAAATTTCATAAAGAATAATTTATAGATGTATTAGTATCAAATGCATTCGGGATTCATTTACACTACATTTTGTGATGTAATGACGGTATTTGATTTTTTCCAGAACACAAAATTAGTGTAGAGAAAGGTAATTCCCAAAATGAAACAGGCTGTCATAGCAATGCCTCTTGAGGCCGGGTCCGTTTTCGGGCCTGTATAACAGATGGCTAGAAAGCTTATGATATATATAATGCCGGCATTGATCCATAGTTTTGATACCGTGGGTGCGTATCTTTTATTTTGGACATCGGCATCAGCATATAATGCTGCTA
>JAKOOI010000523.1 GCA_022701475.1 Weeksellaceae bacterium | reverse complement strand
CCTTTATTATCAGGGATGATTTCCAAAGACGAGATTTTAGTCGCTGCTTTTGCTAAAAACCCGGCATACTGGTTTATTTTATTCGTACTGGCAGCCATCACGGCTACGTATATGTTCAGACTGTATTACCTGACTTTCCACGGAGAATTCCGGGGTACGGAAGAACAGAAACACCACCTGCATGAAAGCCCGTCCAATATGACCTTACCTCTGATCGTACTGGCTGTATTATCCATAGTAGGCGGTTTCATCAACCTTCCTCACTTTATCGGCCATGGTCATTATGCAAAGCTGATGGAATGGCTGAAGCCGGTACTTACGGAGGAAAGCTTCAAACAGATGGAAGCTACCTTATCAGGAGTGCCTTTCGGTACGGAAATGATCTTGCTGGGCGCCACCGTTTTGATGTTCTTCTCTGTATGGTTCATCGTAAAAAACACATATGTCAACAAGAAGAAAGCGGCCATGCCGGAAGACCAGTATACGGGATGGGAAAAACTGTCTGCCCGGAAACTGTATATCGATGAACTTTACAATGCATTATTTGTAAAAACCATTGAAGGATTGGGACGCGGAGGAAGAATGTTTGATAAAGGAGTTCTTGACCGTGTGGTGGATTTCGTAGGGGAAGGCGCTGAAGACAGCGGAAAAGCTATGAAACGCATCCAGAACGGAAATGTGGAAAACTATATCCTTATCATGTCTTTAGCGGTAGGAATTATACTGATTGTTAACTTTATATTACAATAATGTCTGGTTTATTATTAACATTATTACTATTACCTCTCGTAGGTTCGGGATTAGTTTTTGTATGGAAGAATAATTCCAGCAAGTATTTGGCACTGGGAATTGCATTGGTACAGATGCTGCTTACTTTTTACGCGCTTGCGAATTTCGATTTCGGGCCTACCGTAGACAGCAAGCTGCAGTACGAAATCACCTATCCGTGGTCACAGTTCATTAAAAGCACGCTCCACTTCGGCATCGACGGTATGAGCATGCTGCTTCTGATTCTGACCAACATCCTGACGCCGATCATCATTCTATCATCATTCAATGAAAATGTGGGCTACAGGAATACATTCTACGGACTGATCCTGCTGATGCAGTTCGGACTGGTGGGAGTGTTCACCTCACTGGACGGCTTGCTGTTCTATATCTTCTGGGAAGTTACCCTGATCCCGATCTGGTTTATTGCCGGTCTCTGGGGACAGGAAAACAAAAGGTTCGAGTTTACCACGAAGTTCTTTGTCTATACTTTCGTAGGATCCTTATTCATGCTGGCGGGGCTGATCTATGTTTACAATCATTCAGCATCATTTGCATTGACGGATCTGTATAATGCCCAGCTGAATGAAACCCAGCAGACCGTGGTATTCTGGTTCATCTTCTTTGCTTTTGCGGTGAAATTGCCGGTATTTCCGTTCCACACGTGGCAGCCGGATACCTATACCTATTCTCCGACGCAAGGTTCCATGCTGTTAGCAGGGATCATGCTGAAGATGGCCGTTTACGGAGTAATGCGGTACCTGTTGCCCATCACACCGCTGCCGATTGCGGGCATTTCAGGACAGATCGTCCTGATCCTCGCCATCATCGGAATTGTGCATGGGGCTATGATTGCCATCATCCAATCGGACATGAAAAAGATCATTGCTTACTCTTCTTTCTCCCACGTAGGACTTATGGTAGCCGGTATCTTAGCTTCCGCTGTGATTACTTTGAGAGGATCTTTCAATGTTGAAGGAGCAGAAGGTGCATTGGTACAGACTTTCGCACACGGGATTAACGTAGTCGGCCTTTTTTACTGCTGTGATATTTTATACAAAAGATTTAAGTCAAGAGATATCAGGCAGATGGGCGGACTGGCTAAAGTGGCTCCCAAGTTTGCCGTACTTTTCCTGATTATTATTTTAGGTTCTATGGGTGTTCCGTTAACCAACGGTTTCATTGGGGAATTTATCCTTCTGAAATCCGTTTATGACTTTAACGGAACAGCAGCGGTTATTGCCGGCCTTACGGTGATCTTTGCTGCGGTATACCTGTTGAGATTCTACGGAAAAGCCATGTTCGGTCAGGGCGATGAAGCGGTGCTGAGTACTGCAAAAGACCTGTCTGCAGTAGAGTTTTCCGTACTGGCGAGCCTGGCGGTTTTTGTTATCGTGTTCGGGGTTTTCCCGCAGCCGGTGATCGATATGGTAGGCTCTTCGGTAAAGTTCATCTATACCTCAATGGCTAATTAAAAAATAAAATAAAGAATTAAGAAACCGGGATAAAACGGATCACCGCCGTCAGACGCAGAGCCGCTCCTTCTGGTTTCAAATTTCAAAAATAAATTATGAGTGTTTTAATTATTGTTTTCCTAACGGCAGTTGTTGCGTTGTTTTCAGGAGTTTTCGAACAGGGAAAATTCGCAAGATACATTGGGATCTTAGGGTTAATCATTGCATTGGCGGTGAGCTTTATGCCGGAAGCTGCTTTTTTCGGGAAGTACAGGCATATGTATGATTATACGGCCAATACGGCATTATTCACCAAGATTTCACTGGTGACTACCCTGCTGCTGTTTTTCCTGGGCGGCTTTGCCTTCAGCAATCACAGGAGCCATCAGTCGGAGCTTTATGCCCTGATGCTGTTTGCGCTGTGCGGCGGGATCACCCTTTTCGGGTTCCAGAATATGGTGACGCTCTTCATAGGAGTTGAAATCCTTTCCATTCCCTTGTATGTAATGGCCGGAGCCAACAAAACCGATCTGAGATCCAACGAAGCGTCCATCAAATACTTCCTGATGGGTGCCTTTGCCACAGGATTCCTGTTGTTTGGGATTGCCTTCATTTACGGTAGTGCCGGAAGTTTCGATCTGTATACGATTCATGAGTTCGGAATGGCCAATCCTAAAAATGTCATGTTTATTTTAGGCGTGCTGTTAATTCTTTGTGCACTGGCTTTCAAAGTAGCGCTCGCGCCGTTCCATATGTGGAGCCCGGACGTATACTACGGAGCTCCTTCCCTTATTACCGCTTTCATGGCAAGCGTAGTGAAGATCTCAGGATTCTTCGCTTTATTCAGGCTGATGACCATCGGTTTTGAAGGGGTTACCAATGAATGGATCAATGTATTCGGGGTATTCCTGATCATTACTTTGCTGTTGGCCAACGTCATGGGACTTGCCCAGACCAATGCGAAAAGAATGCTGGCCTACTCTTCCGTTTCCCACGCAGGATATATCGGACTGGTATTTTTCGGGCTGACCAGCCTTTCCACTTATAATTTAGCTTTTTACCTGTTTGCCTATTCCTTATCTACAGTCGGCGTTTTCATGTGCCTGATCTATGTGGAAAAACTGAAAAGAGAGACCTCTTTCGGTGCTTTCAAAGGACTGGCTAAATCAGAACCATTATTGGCAACCGTAGCGGCAATCTCCATGCTTTCCATGGCCGGGGTTCCGTTAACAGCAGGTTTTATGGGTAAATTTGCCTTGTTCTCCCAGGCGATCAACGGTGCTGCTTTCCTGGTACTGGTAGCCGTATTGGGGTCTGCCGTTTCCATTGCCTATTACCTGAGACTGATCATTGCCATGTTCTTCTTTAAAGAAAGCACGTTCAAATCTTCAGAAAAGGTAACGCTTACCTACAACATTGTAGCGGTAGTCGTTATTGCTTCCATCATTGTTCTGGGCGTGTTCCCGGACCTTTTTGCAAGACAGTTCGG
>JAKOOI010000507.1 GCA_022701475.1 Weeksellaceae bacterium | reverse complement strand
CCTACTGGGGCGACCAGCCGGGAACTTCCGGGCCGGCCTACCAGGGAGCTATCGTCTGCTTCCTCGCCGTGCTGGGATTCTTTATTGCCCGTAAAAAATACCGCTACTGGATCCTGGGTGCTTCCCTGCTGACGATTTTACTGGCCTGGGGAAGCAACTTTATGCCGCTCTCCGACTTCTTTATCGATTTTGTGCCGTTTTACAATAAATTCAGGGCACCGTCTTCCATTCTTGTCGTCGTGGAATTGCTCTTCCCGCTGATTGCGATTCTCGGACTGTACCGTTTCTTCAAAGATGCTGAACTGACGGAAGAATATAAAAAGAAAATCCTGCTGTATGTAAGTGGCGGAACATTAGGGCTGGTCCTCATCCTTCTGGTTTTCGGAAAGCCGTTGCTGGGTTTCCATACGGAAAATGAAAAAAATTATCTTCCCCCTTTCCTGCTGGATTATCTGGTGGACGAAAGGTTCAAACTCTTCAGGGCAGATGCCATCAAAGCTTTTTTCTATGTAGCAATCGCTGCCGGTGTACTGTTCCTGAGCCTGAAAGAAAAGCTCAGCCAGAATGTGGCACTGATCGTAATCGGGGCAGTCAGTCTCTTTGATCTGTGGACCGTAAACAAGAGGTACCTGAATGATGAAAATTATGCAGATAAAGTTTTTGCGGAAAATCCGTTCCAGACCGAAAAGTCGGAACGCCTGGTGGAAAAAGTGCAGGAAAACCCGAACCTCAGCTCGATCCTGGCCAATGTTGAAGTGAATAAAACCCTGGAGACCATCGCTGAAAAAGACAAAACCCATTACAGGATCTTTAACAATATCCTGGGCACCTTCAGTGAAACCAATACATCTTATTTCAAATCTTCCATCGGAGGGTATCATGCGGTAAAGCTGAGAAGGTATGATGATGTCATCAACGAATATTTCCAGACCATGGATTCCGTAAGGGTTCCGAATGTCCTCAACCTGCTGAATGCCAAATACTGGGTAGTCGGCGGACCGGAAAAACCGCAGGCCGTTCCAAATCCCAAAGCCAACGGAAATGCCTGGTTCGTGAGCGATATCAAATTCGCGGATTCGCCGAATCAGGAAATCAAGGCCATCGGCGTGATCGACAGTAAGAAAACAGCCGTAGTAGCTGCTTCCGATAAAAAGTATTTTGACGGAAAGCCGGTTCAGGCCGATCCTGCCGCTTATATCAATCTTACGGAATACCAGCCGAACGAACTGGAATTCAAGTCACAGTCGAAAACCCCGCAGCTGGCCGTTTTGTCGGAAATCTACTATCCTCACGGATGGAAAATGTTTGTGGACGGCAGAGAAGTCCCGTACATCAAAGCCGATTACCTGCTGCGTGCCGTGCATGTTCCGGCGGGAAGCCATACCCTCAGGATGGTCTTTGAACCGCAGGTTATTGAAACCGGAAAATGGATCTCACTGATCTGCTTTGGACTCTTTATTATTCTGAGCGGTTTCGGGATCTTCTGGATGAATAAAAACAAAAAGCAAAACATTACATAACGTAAGACCGTTTTTATGAAAAAAGTAATTTGGGTGATTATTGCATGCAATATATTGAATGCACAGAAAAAAGATGTGATATACACTTCTCCACCTATCGCTTCAGCTATTAATTTAAATAACAATGCCACTTCTGAACATATAAATATTCCCAACACTAAAATATTTTTTCTGCCTTTTGATAAAAACTATAAACTAAGTAATGGGGCTATGGTCTCAGGCAGTAATAACTACTCTCTGACCGTATTGGAATCTGATGGCAGTACCGTAAAAAATACGATCGATGATTTTTCGAAAGAAAGTTTCGAGTCAAAAGGGCTAAAGGTATTCGATGAGAAGTTTATCACGGTAAATGGCGTAAAATCCAAAATTATTTTTATTCAGGGCCAGCCTCAATTAAAAGGAGCCATTCTTTTTATCGATAATAAAACCGAAAAAGAAATGATTACAGCAATGTATGATGCATCAGATGCCTTACTTGAAAATAAAGTTAAAGATATGCTTTATACGGTTGTATATAATAAAAACTTCAGTGTGGATTATCTGGGTAATGCAAATTACAATATAAACATTTCAGGTACTAAATTCAGGTTTCAAAAATATACCTCCAATTTTTACAATTTTACAGAGGGAGGTAAAGATGCCGGAATTCTGGAACCGAACATTATTATTTCACAGGTTCCGGGTAGTGGAAATACCGATTTAAAAAGTTTCTTTGAAGAAGCAAAAAAGTCTCTGCTCAAATACGGATTTGGAGATTTGGAAATAAAGAATATCTCCGAAACAAAAAATTCATTACAGGCAGAGATTCATGGAAAATTCAATGGGAGGCCAAGCGTTTGTTATTATAAAATTATGAAAGATCCGGAAAAAAACTTTATATTGTTTTTAATGGCCTCTTCCAAACAGGATACAGAGCAGGATTTATTGCAATTTAAAAAAATTGGAGCAACATTTTCATTTAAATAAATTGGAGCAGAAAAAAGTACTCATCATCACCTATTACTGGCCTCCCGCGGGAGGCCCGGGAGTACAGCGGTGGCTGAAATTCGC
>JAKOOI010000481.1 GCA_022701475.1 Weeksellaceae bacterium | reverse complement strand
ACCGATCATTCCATCAGCCTCGGAGCCGGAGCCAATGCCGGCCAGAACGGGATCGCCATCGGGATTTCCGGATCTGCCTATCAGGGTGTCTCCATCGGAAATGATACTTCCGTTACTGCAAATGACGGTCTGGCCGTAGGCAATAAGGCAACGGCAGGCGCTTACCAGTCGAATGCCATCGGGTATAATGCAAAGACGGCTAAAAATGAATCCACTGCGCTGGGAAACAGCTCACTGGCAGACGGATTCCAGTCGACGGCCATAGGATATACTGCCAAAACAACAGGCAATGAATCCTCAGCGCTGGGAAATTATTCTGTTGCTGCCGGATACCAGTCGGTAGCCGTGGGATATGCTGCGAAAACCAATACCAACAGTGAAACCGCTGTAGGATACCAGTCGGTCACCAACGGGCAGCATTCTACCGCAGTGGGTTCAGGAGCATCGGCAACAGGGCAGAACTCTACCGCCATCGGCCACAATGCTGCTACGTCCCAGTATAACGCGATCGTATTGGGAGACAGCAATGCCAATATCGGGATCGGTACTGCAACGCCCAGCATGGCTGCAAGACTGGATGTCAGCGGACCGTATAAACTGGGGGAAAAAGGGACTGTAGCGAAAAATCAGATCAGCTTTGAAGCATGGCCGGCAGTGAATATCTATAACCTGCCCGCAGGAAATTCCGCTACGATGAATATTGAGGTTCCCGCTTCATTGGTAACAGGTTCTGCGAGAGCAACCATTACGGTAACGCCGGCTGCCGATTTTGCCGGAAATACTGCTTTCTCCATTTCCAATCCGAGAATGACTTCTGCTTCAACCATTACCATTAACCTGACCAACATTTCCGGATCTGCGGAAAGCCTGTATTCTTCTCACTTCTACGTCACGGTAAATGAATTTTAAAACAAATGATCTGACAAAGTTTTACAACAGGTGGGACATATTATACCCTTTGCCTGATCTGAGTTTGAATAAAAGCCCACAGATTAAGCTGATTCAGCAGATTTTTATTTGTATTGAGATCCTTATAAAGATAAGGCTGCTCGGGATATGATCTTTCCGGCATATGTAAACCGGTACTGCATTTTCTTTTAAATCATGTTGAAATGTACAAATACTGTCAGTCAGTAGCTTTCATTGTGATAACGCAAAAAAGCAAGCAATTTTATCTGAAGGAATGATTATAAATAATTAAAAGAATTTAATAATACATTTATGAATTTTAAAATTCTGATTGTAAAGCCAGTAGCAAAAAGCTAATTGCTATCAGCTGCTTATGATGCGTGGCTCACTGGTCTTGATCCTGCCAGTTCATTTTACTTCCTTATATGGTGACGGAATAATCAGACTTGATATCAACGGCACTTATACTCTCTTACCGCTTATATGGACAGTACTGCATTTTTTTGGTCCTTCTATCCTGAGACTGCTTTATCCTGATTTGTCTCATGATGAGATGGATTTCTATGAAAAATAACATCTCCCGCATATTACAGTGATTCAGCAGATTTGAACATCGTATAAAGATCTGCTGAATCCGCTGATCTGCGGGAGTATGCTTGAATGTAGGCTTAAAACAAATCTGTTCTCAATAACCAGTTAAAATCTAATCCATACTGAAAATGGTAATCTTGTACGGATGAATACTTCTTTTCAGAAAATTCATCATCGAAAACCAAAGATTCGTTGATGATTTTACCGTCCGAAACCATCATAAAAAAATGACAGACCGGAATATCACCGAATTCACAATAGTGCTCAAGGATAAAAGTATCTACTTTATACTCTTCAATGCTTCTGACAAGATCCTGAACGGTATCATCTTCTTTAAAATCATGTCTTGATTTAACATAATCCAGATAAACCCCTAATTCATCAAAATCCCTTGCATTTTTGATGAAGGTTTTAAAATCATCTTTAAACTTGATAAAGATAAATCCGTCCAGCCTGATTTGATTTATGCTTTTATTGATGATGCCGGCATCCTCTTTTATGATAAGGCAGGTGATGTCTTGGCTCATCTGTTTTATCTGATAATCCGGTCCAGTACCCAGTTGATGAGCTTTTTCTCAGAAGCATGATGGTCTGCTGAGAATTCGCCGCGTCTCCGGTTGGCGATCACATTGTTCACGGTAACAGCCTGGTGGCCGAGCAGTTTGGAAAAAGCATAGATCGCGGAGGTTTCCATTTCAAAATTCGTTATGCCCAGCTCATTCAGGGTTTCCAGGAACTTGTCGTCCAGCGACTTCAGGCGCAGCTGTCTTCCCTGAGGCGCATAGAATCCCGGGAACGTGGCTGTATTGCCATGGTAGGCTGCGTCACTGTACAGATTGCCGAGTTCTTCCGACCATTCGGAGAAGTACAGCATCGGTTTGATGTTCGGGTACGGGAATTTTTCGAGGAAATTCTTTGAAAATTCATTTTCAAAAGCATAATCCTTGTAGAAATGCATGAGTCCGTCAAGGCCTACCACATTCCGCGTTACCAGCATGTTATCTACCTGTACATCCGGATTTACACTTCCGCAGGTTCCCATCCTGAAAAGCTGCAGTGCGGTATGTTCCTTTTTAAATTCCTTGTTTTTAAGATCGATATTCACCAGGGCATCCAGTTCGTTCATCACGATATCTATGTTTTCCGTACCGATGCCGGTAGACATTACGGTAATCCTTTCGCCGCGCAGCGTTCCGGTGTGGGTATAGAATTCCCTTTTGTTTTTCCGGATCTCAACGGTGTCGAAAAAGGCTGAAACCTTGGCTACCCGGTCAGGATCGCCCACCAGGATTATTTTTCCTGCAATATCCTCCGGAAGAAGATTCAGGTGGTAAACACTTCCGTCATCGTTCAGAACCAGTTCCGAAGCCGCCAGTTGATTAAGCATACGTATTTTATTTTTTGATTGATATATTGTTTAGAATCCTTCCCCAAGACCCATCGCCATTACTGTAGATCGGCGCCGTTACAGAAAACGCCCTTTGTATAATGAAAGTGATTCCGGGATTCAAAATTAATAAAAAATATTGAATAAGGCAGGAGAGCAGACGCGTTCCGTACTTCCGGAAAAAGACTCGGGGGCAAATTAAAGGCAGCCCAGCCGGAAAATGTCTGCCACGGATAAAATAACGGTTATTCTCAGGGTTTTATTAAGCTTTAATCAGCCAGTACCCGGAAAGTGTGAAATTGCACACGCTTCTTCAGATCAGCTTTACTGATCCTTCCGTTGCTTCCTGATCTTGCACATCAGGAAAACAGAACCCTGCATCTGGAAATTCAGCAGGGGATCCGGTTTACAATCAAATATTCAGATACCGCTAAAACGCAGTGAAAAAAGGTCGTACGGCATCTATGTACAGGCAGTAATGATCTGATATAAAATTAAATGGCTTCCAAAGTTAATCTTATTTAACATAAATATAAAATTAAAGTAACATCCGGTCCGGCTTCTATCGATAGCTTTGCGCAAAAAAAATGAAATTCTATCCTTTGGCTGCTGCAATGATGATGATGACGGGACTTGCGGTCATGTCTTTTCAGTCTGTTGATAAGGGAAAGTCACCGGAACGCGATACCGTCAGTACGGGGCTGGCCGGTTTCAAAAGCGTGCTTGAGCAACTGAAATCGGATGCCCACCGATATTCCGAAGGCCGGCTTTCCCTTCCGGAACTCCGGGAATCACTTCGCAGGACCCGGAATTCATTTAAAGAAGTCGAATTCTATGTTGCCTACCATTATCCCGAATTTACAAAGACCCACCTCAATGCCGCACCGCTGTTCCATATCGAAGCGGCCGGGACTTCCGCTTACACCCTGCCTCCCGAAGGGCTGCAGGTGCTGGACGAAATGATTTTTTCCGATGATGCCGAAGCGCAGAAAGATAAAATTGTCACCATTACGGACTTTCTGAATAACAGCTATGCCGGCTTTTACTTGAATTCAGTCACTAACGGACTGAGCAAAGGCAACAACCGGACACTGCCTTTACGGATCGAGCTGATCCGGATCTACAGCCTCGGGATTACCGGGTTTGATACGCCCGGTTCCCTGAACGTTTCCGAAGAAGCGGCCCATGCCTTTGCGGGAATGCAGAAATACCTGCAGGACGAACCTTATTTCAGGAATTACAACCTGCAGAAGACAGACCGCCTTTTTACTGAAGGCATCGCCTATTTATCACGCCATACCGGTTTTGAGACCTTTGACCGTATTGAATTCTATAAGCTATACATCCAGCCGCTGTACCGTGAGCTCGGAAGCTGGGACGGCAGGCCGGATGACCTGAAGGAATTTTCGGGTTGGAATGTAGGGAATGAAAACTTTTTCAGCAGCGATTTCCTGGATCCTTATTTCTACACCCTGCTGGATAAAAAAGAAGACAGTGAAGCAATGCAGGCATTGGGAAAGCAGATCTTCTACGACCCGCAGATCAGTGAAAGCGGCAAAATGAGCTGTGCCACCTGCCACCTTCCGGAAAATGCCTTTACCGACCGGAAGCCGAAATCCTCCAGCAATGCAGAAGGCAAAACGGTGCTGAGAAATGCGCCGTCGCTCTACAACGCCGTATTTGCCAAGAGGTTTTTCTATGACCTGCGGGCCTTCTACCTCGAGCAGCAGGCGGAACACGTCATCTACAGTCAAGATGAATTCAACACCAGCTATGAAAGCATCATCGGGAAATTAAAGAAAAACCCGGAGTACCGGCGTGCCTTCAGAAAAGCTTTCGGGAACGGGCAGATCAGCAGGCAGGATTTTTCAAAAGCCCTGAGTTCCTATGTCGCTTCCCTCTATTCCTACGACAGTGATTTCGACCGTTTTATGCGGAATGAAAAGGAAATTTCCGGCGACGCGAAAAAAGGCTTCAACCTTTTTATGGGAAAAGCCAACTGCGCCACCTGCCATTTTGCCCCGACGTTTTCCGGCCTCGTCCCTCCGTTTTTTAACGAAAACGAATCCGAGGTGCTGGGCATCACCGCAAAACCGGTCAGCCAAAAGCCGCCGGAACTGGATACCGACCGGGGAAGGGTTGGCAGTCCGGTAAAGAAAGAGAACTCATGGATCTACGAAAATTCCTTCAAGACCGTTACCGTTAGAAATATTGCACTGACGAAACCCTATTTCCACAACGGTGCCTTCAATACCCTGGAAGAGGTGATGGATTTCTACAACGAAGGCGGTGGGGAAGGCCTGGGCCTGCCGGTAAAAAACCAGACCCTGTCACCGGATAAGCTGAACCTCTCACCAGCGGAAATCCGGCAGATCATTGCCTTTCTCAATTCACTGACGGACATCAGCAGGGCGAAATAGGTGAGGGTTATGAGTTATGAGTGATGGTTGATAATTGGTGGTTGATAGTTGATAGTTAATAGTTAACACAAACTTGAACTCGATATTGGTTAAAAATCCGGAAGAAGCAAGCGTTTGATGCCAGAAAGTTTTTTAACGGAAATATGGTGGGAAGCAATTAATA
>JAKOOI010000444.1 GCA_022701475.1 Weeksellaceae bacterium | reverse complement strand
CTTCCACATCGCGGGTCAGCAGTGAATACTCAGACTGGAGCGCAGTGATGGGATGAATGGCATGGGCTTTTCTGAGCGAGGCGGCAGAAGCTTCCGACAGGCCCAGGTCTTTCACCTTCCCGGCCTTGACCAGTTCAGCCATTGCGCCTACTGTTTCCTCAACCGGGATGTTGGGATCTACCCTATGGGCATAGTAAAGGTCGATTTCATCAATCTTCAGGCGTTGGAGGCTGGCATCGACCGCCTGCCTGATCCATTCCGGCGAGCCGTCGAAATACGTTCCCGGTGCCCCGCTGTGGCCGGCTTTTCCGTCCCTGAACCTGAACCCGAATTTAGTAGCGATAAAGATTTTCTCCCGGTTCGGCACCAGTACTTTAGCGATCAGCCTTTCATTTTCACCGTTGGCATACATATCGGCCGTATCCCAGAAATTGACGCCCAGGTCAAGGGCTTTATGAAGGGTTGCAATGCTTTCCTGCTCATCGGCAGGCCCATACGCGAAGCTCATTCCCATGCATCCCAGGCCGATGGCTGAGAGCTGTTTTCCCGTGTTTCCAAGTGTTCTGAATTTCATAAGCGTTGTGATTTTATTTGAATAGGACAAAATTAATACGCCCATGCATCCGCAGTGCTATAGAATTCAAACGAAGAATTATAAAAATCAAACAACCGGAATTCGTACGGCGTTGGGCGTTGTACCGGTATGCTTTTTAAAATAATTTGTAAAGTAGGCCGGCTCTTCGAAACCCAGCCCGTAAGCAATCTCCGCGATGTTCCAGTCCGTATGCCTCAGCAGTGCATACGCTTCTTGGATGATTCTCAAAGCAATCTGCTGCCCCGTGGTTTTCCCGGTAATCTCCTTGACAGAGCGGTTCAGGGAATTTACATGGACGGAAAGGCTTTCGGCATAGTCCGTCGGGGTCTTCAGTCTCAGTTGCCTTTCCGGGCTGTCGATCGGGAACTGGCGTTCGAGCAGCTCCATAAACAGCGAGGCGATCCTTTGCGAAGCGTTCTGGTAAGGCTGGAAATTTTCAGCGGGATGCATTTTCATGGTTTCATGAATCAGCAGGTGAAGATAAGCCCTGAGCAGATCGTATTTGTGCAGGTAGTCCGACCGGATCTCCTGCATCATCTTGCTGAAAATCCTATCCACTTCCCGCTGCTGTTCTTCATTCACAAAGAAAACGGGGGAGCTTCCCACCCTGAACAGCCGGGAATCATGAAGGTCCCCGAGCCTGCTTCCGTTGTGAAGGAACTGATCGGTAAACAGGCAGAAAAAACCTCTCTGGTCCTCATTTTCCGCTTCCCAGGAATAAGGGATCACAGGATTGGAAAAGAGAACGGCCGGCCGGTCCACGGAGATCCATTTATCCGCATAATGAAGCCTTCCCTTCCCTATGATCAGTGAAATTTTATAGTAATCCCTCCTGCTGTACGGTGTAATGGAGGAGCAGTGATCCCTTGAAAAAACATTGAAGTGACCGAGCCCGGGAGTCTTCTGACAGTTGAAACGCTCGGCGTTGCGTTCATAAAAACCCTGTATTGTCTCTCTTGATTCCATATACCAAAGTTATAAAATTCAAACGGATATAGCGGGTGTAAAATAAAAATCCGGAAACCGGGAAAAGATCGTTCAGATATACGGCCGGCAACAGCCGGGATACTTCAGCGTGTCTGTACTCTCAGATTATCTGGGTTTGATGTGAAACTGAAGATACGATCAAGATAGAGAAATGTATTTTATCGGACTTACCTTAACCACATGATCCCATACTGCGAATAAGTTTTATGGATGAAAATAAAGTAAAAGGCAATAAAAATGACTGATTATTACATCAGCCATTGTTCATATTTTTAATGGGGCTTTTTCCCTTTGTGAGGATGATGGGCCTTTACTTTCTTATTCATGTGCTTGTACCGTTTATCGTTATTCTTATTCCGGTTATAGACTGCCGTGGGATTCTGCCCTTTGTAGTATTTGTTTTTGAACTTCGCATACTTCTCTTTTCCCAGGATTCTTTCCATTTCCCCATACCGGTCATCCCGCCATCTTCCCGGGTCATTGGCGTAGGTCCTGTTCCACGAATCATAATTGCCGTATCTGTCATTCAGGGAATACAGCTGGTCTGCCTGTGACGTGTTGAGAAGAAGATCTGAAATGACATTCTGCCAGTTGATATCGGAAATACTCCTTTGGTAATCAGTATAATCAAGTGACTGTGCATGGCTGAAAGCAAACGTTCCGGTTACCATGGCCGCTATCCATAATTTTTTCATAAGATCAAATTTTTATCTATTTCCGATAGAATTCTCAATTGAAGTGCCAGATCAAAATGTTTTGGCGTTAAATAATGTTAATATTGAATATAATTACCGCTATTACCAAGATTAATACATTCTGTTGCTATCGGTTGATCTGAGAGAAAAAATGATGATCTTTAAAGTACGCGGATATCTTTAGATACTTTATCATGAATACAACATGAAAATCGGTTATGCTGATCAGTCCTGCCACCACCTGTTGAACTGATGTACTGAACTGTTAAGATCTACAGGCTCCCCGATCATCGGCGTAAGAATATTCAGCCGGTTTTCCTTCCCCAGGCGCGTAATGCTTTCCAGTGGTTCATTCCAGGGATGCAGGGCCAGCGCAAACTTAGAAGAGTGGACAGGTATGATATTTTCAGCTTTCAGATCAATGCTGGCCTGTATCACATCTTCCGGCAGCGTATGGATATACTTCCACGCCTCATTGTATTGTCCGTTTTCCAGAATGGCATAGTCGAAGGGACCGTATTTCTCACCGATCGTTTTGAAATGAGAATCATAGCCGCTGTCCCCGCCCAGGAATATATTCCGGTGAGCAGCCTTCAGCACATAGGAAGTCCAGAGCGTGGCATTCCGTCTCATTTTCCGCCCTGAGAAATGCCGTGCCGGCGTAAAAATAATGCTGATGTTGTTTTTGAGCAGGACTTCGCTTCCCCACTCCTCTTCAATCAGCTGTTCCGGGCCGTATCCCCAGCGCTCCAGATGGGCGCCGACACCCAACGGGAGAATAACCTGTCCTACTCGGCTGCGGATGGCCTTTACCGTAGGATAATCCAGATGATCATAATGGTCATGCGTAATCACCAGGTAATCCACCTGCGGAATGTCTTCGGGCCTGAAAAGATCGGCTCCCCCGAAAGCTTTATTGAAAAACCTGAACGGCGAACCGTAAGAACTCAGTACCGGATCTACCAGGAAAGACGTTCCGTCCACCTGCAGGTAATAGGAAGAATGGCCCAGCCATACAAAAACATCTTCTTTCCCGGTCATCTGTTTCAGATCCGTACGGATGGCGGGAATATTGTGCACCGGCCGGATCAGCGGGTTTTTCTTTTTGAAGAAGAAATCAAACATCACTTTCGGCATCGAATAGCCTTCCGCAAGCGGCGGGGTTAAGCTCAGGTTCCGGAACTGCTTGTCCCTGTAAAGCTCCGAACGCTTCATCCGCTCCAGCCTCTCCCCCCTGGCTTCCGCCCCAAACACTTCCCGGCCGGTAATGACCAGATACAATATAAGAATAACAGCTGCTGCAACAATCGCAATAAGGGTATAGACCATAGGAAAAATATCAAATATAAACCTTTAGACGAAGTAAAAATAAAAAACCTTTACGCAAAGCAATTTTTTTATATTTTTAAGAAGTAAAAAACAAAAGAATGCGAAAAATTCATGGTATGCTCTTTCTCCTTCTCCTGATCACTTCCTGTATTTCGGTAAGAAAGGACAACGAGCAGAAATCGGTCTGCATTCCCCCGGAAAAACTGAAGCAGGACGTGGATTTTGCCCATTCCAAACTCCGGGAACTCCATCCTCAGCTGTACTGGTACATCTCTGAAAACGAACTGAACCGGAAATTCGACAGCCTGAAGAAAACCCTTGACGCTCCGCTTACGCCGCTTGAATTTTATTTTAAGCTGCAGCCTGTGATTGCAGACGTCCGTGAAGCCCATCTCTCCCTGAGGATCCCGATGAAGAAACTGACCCGGAGGGAAGAAAAAAGCATGGAAAACAAAAAAGCGATGTTCAGCCGTTTCGAATATTATGTGGAAGGCAGCCATCTCTACATCGCCCGGAATAAGGATTCCGTAGAAAACATCAGGCCCGGCACCGAAA
Source organism: Weeksellaceae bacterium (assembly GCA_022701475.1). Classification (GTDB taxonomy): domain Bacteria; phylum Bacteroidota; class Bacteroidia; order Flavobacteriales; family Weeksellaceae; genus Chryseobacterium. Next base: position 3,356 of record JAKOOI010000444.1, on the reverse strand, counting down.
TCCTCGCCATCAACAATATTCCGGCTTCCGCTTATCTGAAAAGATATGGCCGGCTTGTGAACAGCGATGGTTTCAATACCACTTTTCAGCCCTATTTTTTAAAGGACTGGCTGTTCTATTTCTATGTGGCCGAAAACGGCTACCAGGACAGGGCAAAGCTGGAAATCCTGTATCAGGGGAAAATAAAAAATGTTTACCTGAAAAGAGAAACCAAAAGCAGCAATGAAATTCAGAAAGATAAGGAGCTTAAAAAGCGTACCCAGGAAAGGAAAATCAATGACTATGTAGCTTTCAATGACTCGTACAACCGGAACTTCAGCTTCCTGGATGCAGACAGCACCATTGCGTACATTAAAGTGAAAAGCTTTTCCCAGACCTTCGCATCCGCATTCTACCGTGAGGCTTTCCGGAAAATAAAAGCTGCGGAGGCCCCCTATCTTATCATCGATATCCGGAACAATTACGGAGGCTCGCTGGAAGAGATCAATACACTATACACTTACCTGAGCACCGAATCTTTCACCCTGATCAAACCTTCCCAGGTAGCTTCCGGTACTGCTCCGCTAAAAACACGGTATTTCAGGAAGAGCACGCCTCTGGAATATGCGGCAAAGATTTTCACATACCCTGCATTTTTCTTCGGCCAGGTTTTCAGCACCTACAAAAAAAACGGAATTGCCTATTACAGGATCAGGGCAGATAAAACCTCTGCTCCCGCCAAGGATGCTTTTACGGGGAAGGTTTTTGTGCTGATGAACGGCGGCAGCTTCTCCGCATCCTCTATTCTGGCCGCCAAACTGAAATATGATAAAAAGGCGGTCCTCGTAGGTGAAGAAACCGGTGGCGCCAATGACGGAACCGTTGCCGGATTCTATTCGTACCAGCAGCTCCCGCATTCCCGAATTGATCTTCCCATCGGGCTGGTGTGGGTACAGCCGGATATCGCTTTTACCCATACCCGGAAAGGAGTGCTTCCGGATATACCGGTTAAGGAAACGCTGGCCGACATCATCCGTAAAAAAGATCCGCAGCTGGAGCGGATCCTTGATGAAATAAAAAAGGAATCAACGATAAAGAAACAGTAAGGTACCAATGATCAGTAAAATTTTCAGAATCTTCCGTATTCCGGCAGCCCTGGCTGTCCTGTGGTTTATCGCACATTCGGTATATATTACCTGTGACGGTCTTTCCGACAACGGTAAGCATGCTGACCTTGCGGTGGTACTGGGAAGCAAAGTAAATGAAGACGGCACTTTATCCGGCAGGCTCCGGGCACGCCTCGAATGTTCCCTTGACCTTTACCGCAAACACCGGATAAAAAGAATCCTGGTGAGCGGCGGGCTGGGCAAGGAAGGCTTTTACGAAGGTGATAAAATGAAAGCCTATCTGGTTGCTGAAGGAATTCCGGATTCCCTGGTAGTGGTTGACAATAAAGGCAACACCACCAGGGCTACCGTTGAAAACACCCTGAAACTTAGGCCGGAACTCCGTTATAACGGGATCATCGTTGTTTCCCAGTATTTCCACGTTACCCGTACCAAGAAACTCTTCAAGGACAAGGGCTATACAGCAGTCAGCAGTGCCAGCCCGGCCTATTTTGAATGGCGGGACCTGTATGCCATAGCCCGGGAATTCCCGGCTTATTATACCCAATAAAGTTCCGGCGGGTCCGGAAGCCTGCCGGAATTCTTTAATTTTTAAATTCTGACAGAAGATCCTCAATCTGACGGATGTATTTTCCGTACATCTTTTCAAACCACCATTTTCCGAAGACAAACAGGAGCGGCAAAACGATAATGACCGTTCCGATCAGGACCGAGGCAATCTGTGGATAGGACAAAGGGACCGGGCGCGGTATAAATTCCAGCACAATAATTATTTCACACACCAGAAAAGGGACAAAGCTCAGGAAAAAAGACAGATAATACTGCTTGTTGAGGCTGAGCTGATGCAGCAGGTCTCTCAGGCTGTCATAGGTTTTCATCTCAGGATCCGACATATTTTTATACAGCCGGAAAAACTGGTTGAAAAAGAAGGAAGTCACCATCAGCATCGAAGCGATGAGAACGGTGAGATAAAATTTAAACTTAAACGGTCCGTCCGCGATGATGATCACGGAGAAAGCAAAAATGAAGATGGCAGCGGTTGACCAGAATTCCAGACGCATGTTTCTGCGCATCTTCTCCAGCGGAAGACGGACCCTGCCTCTGTTTTCGGTATTGATTTCAGGGGTGTCTCCGAAAGTCTCTTCTTCCGTCCACGCCTTTTTAAGTTCGTCTATATTCATAATGTTCTGATTTAAAGTTTTGGAGCAGGGTGTTGTAAAATTTCTCTCAGTTTATTCTTGGCCCGGTTCATCTTTACCCGTACATTGCCCTCCGAAATCCCCATCTGCCCGGCAATTTCCTTTCCGGAAACATCTTCCAGATAATAGAAAATAAATGCCTTGTCGATAGGGCTCAGCTGACGGATCGCCTTGTACATGGCATTCAGCTTTTCCTCTTTTTCCGAATCGAATTCTTCCTGGGCAATGGCATATCCGGAAAAGTCATCCTGCCGGATCCAGTTTCTCTTTTTCTCGGTTTTCAGGAAAACAATGGCCGTATTCAGAGCAATCCTGTACAGCCAGGTGGAAAATTCACTCTGCCCTTTAAAGTTCGGATAGGCTTTCCAGACCTGATAGGTAATTTCCTGAAAGAGGTCATCCCGGTCATCCCGGCTGTCCATGTACATTTTGGAAATCTTAAAAATGATTCCCTTATGCTTTTCCATTTTCTGTAAAAATTCCTGTTCTGATGAAACCATAATTTCTGAGCTCTGTAGAGTTAGTTTCCCGCGATTAATAATGTTACACTTTTTTTCAGAAAAATAAGTAAAAATCATCACCCTTCAGCAGCCGAAAATCTGATACAGCAGATGATCTGTAGAAATAACCGGTGACCGGACCAGGCATTCAACAATAACAGAGCCCTGCAGAGGCAGGCTAATAAAAATGAATGATATATCGATTTCTGATGAAAAGATATATCCAGATCATTAAATTCAGTTCACGTTTTACCGTTTTCTTCTCTTATGGCTTAATATTTGTGACTTTATGAGTACAATCATAAAATTAGCAATATGCCTTACATTACCCAAAGCGATGACAAGAACATCGAACTGTACTATGAAGATTTTGGTTCAGGACAACCTATCATTCTTATCCACGGATGGCCGCTGAGCGGAAAATCCTGGGAAATGCAGATTCCAACCCTGTTAAATCTGGGATACCGTGTCATTACCTATGACAGAAGAGGTTTCGGTAAATCTGCACCTACAGCAGATCATTACGATTACGACAGCCTTGCAAAAGACCT
>JAKOOI010000414.1 GCA_022701475.1 Weeksellaceae bacterium | reverse complement strand
ACAATCCCTGCATTGATCCCGATCAGCTCTTCTCTGGTCATGCCCGGCTTTCTCGGAATCCCGGACGTAATTACCGCTACATGGGAACCTGCCGTTTTGCTGTAATCTCCCGTTGTTCCGGTAATTTTGGTATCGAACCCGTTTAATGAGGCCGTCTGCATCAGGTCCATGGCTTTTCCTTCAGCAAAACCTTCTTTGATATCGACCAAGACCACTTCCGAACAGAAGTTTTTCATGGCAATGTATTCTGCACAGCTGGCTCCTACAGCGCCTGCACCTACTACGGTTACTTTCATAATATCTTTATTTATTGTTTAGTTGATTGCTCATTATGCAGCTCTCAGGATCCATATTGTATTTATTGCATATACTCCTGAAAACGCCCAAATTTAACAATTCCTGAAAAATTGGGCAATTTTTCAGGAATCTAATTATCTTAAATATGATATTTATAAGGTTTTGTACTTTCCTGCTGCCGTTTAATTTGCGTGCAATAAAAAAGTATAGAGCTTCCGGGCACCCGCAAGTACCTCTTCGTATTTGTTTTCCGGAACCCGGGCATCGAGTATTTCCTTGAAGTTTTTCCACATCGCTCCTGTCTGATCGCCATAGCATCCGAAGAAATGGAACGTTACCTGATCAAATCCTTCTGTCTTTGAGAGCTGTCTGGCGATCACATTTCCCCCTAACGTTGAACCTTCAATAACATACATTGCGCCCAGCGCTTCATGCTCGGTGGCAAATTCCGGGCCTTCGGAAGCAGTACGGCTTTCAAGATCAAGACCGGCAAGATCTTTCTCAATCAGGGGAAGCTTTTTGCGTTCTTCAAGCTGAAGGGTATCCCCGAACGTACCGGAGAGGCGGCTGAAAATCCGGTCTTCGGAATGAAGGAGCATCAGGTAGTTCGTCCCGATGATTTTTTTATAATCATCCAGACTGAAGGTTTTACTGAATATTTTCCGGGAATTGAAAAGTGCTTCGGCTGCGTCGTGATATTCTGCCGTATGTTGTTTCAGATATTCTGATACCATAAAAGATTTAATAATGTTAAAAGTTAGGATTCTGGAAGGTAAGGATAAAACAGGTGCCTCCGCCTTCATTAGCGGTATAATCCACATCGCCACCGAGCCTTTTCATGATCCGCTGTACAATGGAGAGCCCTACGCCGTTTCCTTTGAACTTCCGGGCATTATCCATCCTGTTGAAGATCTTAAACATTTTATGCTTGTTTTCCTCCGGAATCCCGATTCCGTTGTCTGAAATCCTGTAGACTACGAATTCCCCTTCTTCCTTTCCTTCGATGGTGACTTCAGGGGTTTCCTGCTGTGAAGAATATTTAATGGCATTGTTGATGACATTCAGGAAAGCCTGGTGCATCATCGTCTGGTCTGCCAGTACTTCCGGACATTCCCCGATGATTACCGAACTTTTCTCGGTATCGAAAGTAATTTTCGCATTCGCGGAAATCTTTTCGATGGTCCGTAAGGTTTCCAGGCTTTCCAGCTGGATTTCGCTGTGCTTGGCACGGCTCAGCTGCAGTACGTCATTCATCATGACTGCCATATTATCGATCTCCTCGATAATGGAATTGATTTTGTTTTTGCTTTTGTCAGATGCATCCGTAAGGGTCTTCAGGAGCATCTGGGCATTAAGCTTCATTACCGTGAGCGGCGTTCCCAGATCATGGGAAATGGTATAGGAAAAACTGTCAAGTTCTTCATTTACTTTTTTAAGCTCATCGTGAAGCTTCTTGATGGTGGTATAATTTTTATGGGAAGTTTCCAGGATGAGGTCGCGAACCGTCTGCAGGGCAGCCATATTCCTGGAATTCCATCTTTTGGAATTCCCCTTGATGTTTTCGGTAAAAAGGCGGAAAGAACTTCTGGGGGAAACCACCTGCTTTTCTTCCCCGTCCTGATAAACGGTGTCGATCTGTTTTTCCGGGTTTCCGGCCCAGTCGATATGTTCGTCGAATTCTTTCCTGAACCAGATCAGCAGGTTATTTTTGCTTCTCTCGATGAAATAGATGACTACACCGGCGGCTTTGGTATCCAGGCCGAGTTCTTTGCCATGGTCTTTCAGGAAGCTCCTGCTCATATAGATGCTGTCATCGGTATGCTCGTGCGCCCAGTCGGTAATCGCATGGATCTTCGCGGGTGTGGAAACGCTTCCTTCGGTTACCATTTTCTGGTCTGCCACGATGGCAAGCCCGTCTGCTTCCAGGAGGCTGCAGATTTCCGCTTTGTTGTCTACCAGCGAATCGAAAAGACTGTTGTGCTTCAGGAATTCCGATTTCAGCTGCAGTGCTTTACTGTTGAGTTCCAGCCGGTAATTGAGCTCATTTTTGGATTTGAAAGATGAATAGGCGTTAGCAGCCAGTGCCGTAAAGATGCCGGCCTGTACGCGGTCTTCAAGGTCGATATGTTTAGGGTTCATGTTCTGGCAGGTGACCAGCCCCCAGAGATGATCGTCTATGATAATGGAAATGCTGAAGCTTGAGGAAGCCCCTGAATTCTTGATGTACTGTGCATGGATCGGCGACATGGCCCGGGTGGAAGAATAAGTAAGGTCGATAGGCTCTTTGCTTCTGCTCACGATAGGCACCGGTTCCGAATGGACATCACTGAAAATCCTTTTCCGTTTTTTCAGGTACAGTTCCCTGGCCTGGACAGGAATATCGGATTCCGGGTAATGAAGACCCAGGTAACTCTCAAGGCTGTCATTGGTTTTCTCCGCTATCACCTTCCCGGATCCGTCCATCATGAATTTATAGACCATCATCCGGTCGTAGTTTACGATCCGGGACAGCGTGCCCAGCAGCTGGTCCCAGATTTCCTGCTCGTCATCATTGATGTAGAAATTGTCATATTTATTGGAAATCCTTTTCTTCGGATTCCATAATACTTTTTCCAGTTCAAGAAAAATATTGTCTTTGCTGCGGAACGCGGAAAGGTGGTACTCTTCGCTTCCGATATGAATTTTATCGAAAAAGGTCTCGTTATCCCGTTTTGTAAAATTGGGAAGTGAGGTATAGATATCGGATTCGATGATGCTTCTGAAGACCTCTGTAAAATCAGTCAGTTTCCTGCCGAAAAGCTGCTCAGGGTTTTCAACAGGAAAAATATCCTTTATATTCTCACTGAAAAAAGTAATGGAATGAGATTCTGCAGCGATGCCAATCAGATAGCCAAAACTTTGTATGTAGCCCGGAATATGGATAGGCTCTTCATGACACTCTACAAAATTCATATAATACTTTGAACAATCAAATATAATATTTTTTTTACAGCTGTGGTATATTTTTCACCCAAAACGGGTACCACAGAAATAAAATACATTAAAAGGTACAAAAAACCGTACATTTATTCATAAACAGAAGATATTTTCTTTAAATTAATTATTTACCGAATAACTTATTTAAAGATCATACGGACTGCAGCAATTTACAACTTCTGCTCTACAAGGGTTATTATCCTTGCAGCGCTTCAGATCCTGTAGCAGTTTAAGTAAACCTGACCAGTGGTTTTTGCCCGATTGTATTTTTACAGCAGAACCTGATGCCCTGGCACATAC
>JAKOOI010000398.1 GCA_022701475.1 Weeksellaceae bacterium | reverse complement strand
TTGGTGGAAAGCACAAAATCATTTCTGTCCTGCTGCCTTAAAAAATCGCCGAACCGGTGTTCGCTCCTAGTCAGTCCGTACCAGGGCGAAGTGTCATAATACCGGATGTCCAGTTCCCAGGCTTTCCTGAGGACTTCTTCCGATTGTTCATCCGTAAGCTTTTCAAATGCAGTCCCTATAGCGACTCCGCCCAATCCTAATCTGTGTCGGTCCTTTAACATGTCTTGTTTCATATCGTAGTATTTAGATTTTGTTGCATACGGAGTGCAAACATCGTGCACTAAGCAGCAACCGGCTCCATACTGATAAAAGTATATGGCAGAGAAAAAAGGATCTGAACGGGCGGTTTCCCCGGATTTCATAAGGACGGTCTAAATCTACCACATCTGTCTGCTTTGGCTTTATTATTGAAGCCCTTTGGTTACCACACACCTCAACAATACTTATATGAAAAAACATATCGTTATCGTAGGCGGAGGATTCGCGGGAATCAACCTGATTAAATCTATGGTTAATGACAGCCGTTTCAGAATCACCCTGATTGATAAAAACAACTATCATTTTTTTCCACCGCTCATCTATCAGGTAGCAACTTCTTTTATTGAAGCTTCCAATATCAGTTATCCCTTCCGTAAAATCATCTCAAATTATAAAAACGTAAGCTTTCACATGGGAAACCTTGTAAAAGTAAATGAAACGGAGAATGTGGTAGAGACCGATACCGGCAGCATCAAATACGATTATTTGGTTCTTGCCTTAGGAACGGAGACCAATTTTTTCGGGATGGAGAACGTACAGCGTTGCGCCCTGTCTATGAAGACTATTGATGAGGCGCTTTATCTCAGGAATTACCTGCTTCTTACCCTGGAGGAGGCAGCCCGCAATAAAAACGTAAGAGAAGCACAGAAGCTGCAGAACATCGTGATTGCAGGCGGCGGTCCTACCGGAGTGGAACTTGCCGGGATGATCGCTGAAATGGGAACCTATATCGCTGAGAAAGAATACCCGGAAATCAAGCTCGGCCTGTCCAATATCTATCTGATCGATGCTTTACCGACCCTGCTTTCCCCGATGAGCAAAATGGCCCAGCAGGCTGCATATGACAGGCTTAAAGAACTTGGAGTAAAGATTCTGCTGAATGTCGCCGTTAAGGATTACGTCGATAAAAAAGTACTGCTGGCAGACGGCACCTCCATAGAAACCGAAACCCTGATCTGGACTTCCGGGGTCATTGGCCGAGAAGTTCCCGGACTGCCGGAGACCAGCATAGGTAAAGGACGGAGAATACTGGTTGATGAATATAATAAGGTCGGCGGTACGGCTAACATTTACGCCCTGGGGGACATTTGTCTTCAACTTAGCGATAAAGAATATCCGAAAGGCCACCCCCAGCTCGCGCAGGTAGCGATCCAGCAGGCCAACCGGCTTTCCAAAAACCTGAAAAATATGGAGGATGGTAAGGCAATAACACCTTTTTCCTACCATAACAAAGGAAGCATGGCGATCATTTCCAAGTTCGATGCGGTAGTAGACCTTCCCAAATTTTCTTACAAAGGTTTCGTGGCATGGCTTACCTGGCTGTTCATCCATATTATCCCGCTGGTGACCTTCAGGAGCAAAGTACGCCTGGCGTTCAACTGGCTGAGACTTTTCATTACCAATAATCCATCCATCCGCCTTATTTTAAGACCTAAAAGAGAGACTACGGACGAGCGGTAATTTTATTGTTTCTGAGATATTCCTTACATTTACGGTTCTGTAACAATCCGGTTGCAGAATAAATCTCTACATCAGTGAACATTCATAATAAAAAGAAGTTTCTGAGCTTTCTCAAGTTCAAAAGGGACTTTCAGAAATATGGACTCGAAAAAGCACGCAGTTATGAGCTTATCCTGCACTGGCTGAATAACCGGCTCAGCAGGAACCAGTTTCTGGTATTATCCGGCATCCTGGTCGGCTGCACTGCCGGTCTGGCCGGAGTGATTCTAAAAACCCTGGTGCATAATATCCATCATTTTATTACGACAGAAGTTCATTTTGAATATCAGATTCTGTTTTATATTATTTTCCCTTTTCTCGGAATTGTCCTCACCACCATGATCGTCCTTACGATCTTCAAAGGTCAGGACCGCAAAGGCATCAGTGTAATCCTGTATGAAATCGCCCAGAATTCCAGCGTTGTGTCATCCGTAAAAATGTATTCCCAGATCGTACAGAGTGCCGTAACCGTAGGCCTTGGAGGATCTGCCGGCCTGGAAAGCCCGATTGCCGTAACCGGCGCCGCCATCGGTTCAAACTTTGCACAGACCTACCGGCTGAATTACAAGGAACGGACACTTCTGCTGGCGGCAGGTGCCACTGCCGGAATTGCTTCCGCTTTCAATGCCCCGATTGCCGGTATCATGTTTGCCTTTGAGATCCTGCTTACCGGAGTGGTTTTTACCGATTTTATTCCGCTGGTGGTTGCTGCCGTATGCGGAAGCCTGCTGTCCCGGATCCTGCTGCAGGAAGACGTGCTCTTCAGGTTCTATACCCGGGAAGCATTCAATTATAAAAATATCCCGTACTACCTGATCCTGGGAGCAGTGACCGGACTGTATGCCCGCTATTTTGTGCTGATGTCAAAAAAAGTGGAGCACTTCATGAAAGGACTGAAGCTGTCAAAACTAAGGAAAGCCATGCTGGGCGGTGCCGTCCTGTCTTTGCTGTGCGTCCTATTTCCGCCTTTATTCGGGGAGGGTTACGATATGGTAAAGGCATTGACAAACGGAGATACACATACGATCATAGAGAACAGCTTTTTCAGGTATTTTGAAATCGGGAATGCAACCGTTATTATTTTCCTGGTCCTGGTTCTGTTATTGAAAGCTTTTGCAACGTCCTTCACCATATTCGGCGGCGGAAACGGCGGAAATTTTGCACCTTCGCTGTTTGCCGGCGGAACGGTAGGCTACCTGTTTGCGATCATCTGCCAGCAGATCGGT
>JAKOOI010000189.1 GCA_022701475.1 Weeksellaceae bacterium | reverse complement strand
AGATATAGGCCGGTGGGTCCGGATCAGGGATCTTCAGTTTATCAGCAGCGATCTGGGCAGAACATATGCTGACGGACCTTACCCTTCCAACACCACACTGGAAGACTGCCTGGGAAGCAGGGTAATATTGAGGACCAGCGGGCGGGCTGTTTTCGGCCTGAAGGAAGCCAGTACCATTGAAGTTGCAGGGGGAAAATTTGATATTCAGGCGATTGTAAGTATTTTCAATGACACTTACCAGCTCTGGATCCCGCAACTTTCTGATATTGCATTTACCAGTCCGAGATGTGACGGAACCTTTCCTCCCGTGCTTCCCGTGGTGTACAGCGACAATTTTACAGCCGGAGGCTTCCCTGCAGGCTCAGACTGGACCGCCGTAAGCGTTTCCGGAGCTCAGGGCTGGACTACTTCCAACCAGGGCAGCGGGACAGACTATTATGCCGTGATGAGCGGATTTGCAGGCTCAGGCAATGCCAATGAAGACTGGCTTATTTCCAGGTCCGTAAGCCTTGCCGGGAAAACCAAGGCGGCAGTCAGTTTTACATCGGATGTGAGATATTCAGGGAATATCCTGCAGGTCTATGCAACCGGGCATTATACGGGAAACCCTGCAACAACGGTTTGGATGCAGCTATATCCTGTACTGGACACCAATACAGGAGCATTCGGGGACTGGGTCAATTCCGGAAACGTAAGCCTGAATGCCTTTGCAGGAAAAAATGTACGGGTTGCTTTCAGGTATACTTCCACAGATTCAGCCTCAGCCATATGGGAAATCGATAATTTTAAAATAAAAGCCCAATAAGGTAACATATGCAGATTTTGCTTCTGGCATCAATCGACAGGAAAACCGATTAAAAATCAGAATTTGCACTGAATGAAAAATGTGCTAAAGAGCGGATGAATTTTTATCATAAAATATCAGACCCCATTATTCAGAACAGCAGTATTTCGGAGGAATACCGGCTGTGTAGCAGAATAAATTTTAATGGAAACAGAACTGCGGAGGTGTGCTGTCTGAATAACTGCTGTAAAAGATTGAACTCCGCCGGAGTTCTGTTTTTTTTTGTTTCATCTTACTACACAGATACTGCTTCTCGGGAGCAGATAAAATGAGATGAAATAAGATCAGACAATCAGCAGGAAATTATTTAAGCTGAATGAATCCGGTGGCATCAGGATGTTTTTAAACTTTGCCATGTGATCCTTCATTACTATAATCAGTCGGCTTTGCTCAAATATGTTTTCAGTAATGATCTGCTTTCTGGATAGTCGCGATTTTTGCGCATGATCCATCAATACCGTATGTATTGTTTTATAATAAAAAAACCACTGCGCCTGCAGTGGTTCTATACTTGTTAAATTTTTTCAGAAAGAGATTTCATTCACTTCTTTTCCGCGCTGGAAATTCATGGTCTTCTGGCTTCCTTTATAGGCTATGTTTACCAGATTGATCTGCTTGGGAAAAGCTCCCAGGAGGATCGTGTTCTTAATCTTCAGGGTACTGATATCCGAAACCCCTCCGGTTTCAAAATATACCCATACTGTTTCCCCGCTTACCTGACTCCCGGTAAAAGTAATTGTCTTCGGTGAGCCATTGACGTATACATCAAAATTATTATTTACATATCTTTTCACTTCAGCTTCAAATCCTGCAGTATTCGGATTGATTTTGATAGCATCGGAAATATGGTTCGTATTCATTTTTGTAGTAAACTTCAATGTTTTACTTCCATCAATATAATCCACCTTGGTCATTGAGGAGAAAAAGTCTACATAAGTGAAACTCAGCAATACAAAAAGTGCTGAAATTCCTGTTATCCATATACTTTTTTTCATCTCAGATAATAGATTTACAATCATGATTATTTAGGTTAAGCGACAAATAACATGCCATTAAAAGTTAACATTCACAGAATATTTATCATAGAACGCCTTGATATGTGCGACAGCTTCATCTGCCGTATCCACCACACGGTAAAGATCAAGATCATCTGCATTGATCATGTGTTCCCTGAGCAGGGTATCCTTGAACCAGTCCAGCAACCCGCCCCAGAATTCTGATCCTACCATAACGATCGGGAACTTCCCGATTTTATTGGTCTGTATAAGTGTTAAAGCCTCCGTCAGCTCATCCAGTGTCCCGAATCCTCCGGGCATCACGATGAATCCCTGGGAATATTTCACGAACATCACTTTCCTAACAAAGAAATAATCGAAATTCATCGAATATGACTTGTTAATGTAAGGATTGAAATGCTGTTCAAAGGGAAGGTCGATATTCAGCCCGATGGACTTGCCTTTTGCATTGAAAGCCCCTTTGTTTCCGGCCTCCATAATACCGGGCCCGCCGCCGGTAATGATTCCGAAACCGATTTTTGTGATCTTCTCAGCAATTTCAACAGCCATCTCGTAGTATTTGCTTTCCGGCTTCAGCCTGGCAGATCCGAAAATAGAAACACACGGCCCGATTTTGGCCAGCTTTTCGTAGCCGTCCACAAATTCAGCCATTACCTTAAATACCATCCAACTGTCCTTCATGATGGTTTCGTCCCATGTCTTTCCTCTCAGGCTTTCATGCAGCCTGGTTTCATTCGTATCCAATTCGGGGTTCACCAGACTTTCGTCCCTGCTTCCTTCTGTTTCCATTTTCAATTATTTAAAATATTTTTCGGCCTCCGTTACGGATTCCGGCCTTCCCACATCGATCAGGAGGCTGTTATGTACAAAACCGTGAATCTGTTCGGTATGCATAAGGTCGAGATATTCTTCCATTACGGAAAATTTGCCCTTCCTTTTGATTTTTTCAAAAATGACCGGATTGATACAGTGAATACCGCTGAAAGCCAGTGCCCTGAATCCTTTGTTGAATTCCGCAAGCCGCTGCTCGCCGGTCTGTACATTCAGCCATCCCCGTAACACCAGGTCGTTGTTAAACAGCAATTTTCTTGAACTGTCACGGTCCGAAACTGCTAATGTAGCAAAATCTTTTATCTTTTTGTGGTAATTAACCAGGTCTGTGATATTGATATCCGTTAAGATATCGGCATTCATGATCAGGAAATCTTCTCCGTGATCCAATAGCCGTCTTGCAAAAACCAGTCCGCCACCGGTTTCCAGCAGCTCCTCCGATTCATCGGAAATCTCGATTGTGCATCCGAAGTCGTCATGCTGCTTCAGGAATTCTGTGATCTGCTTCCCGAAATGATGAACATTAATGACAAAATCAGTAATGCCGAAGCCTTTCAGGTACCGGATATTCCTTTCCAGAAGCGGAACTCCGTTGACCATGGCCAGTGCCTTGGGATGATGGTCCGTAAAAGGTCTGAGCCTTGTTCCTTTTCCTGCTGCAAAAATAAGCGCTTTCATTTTTTATGGGTAATGGGTAATAGGTAATATAACAATAGCCGTTAATAGTAATCAATAATTAATGAAATTAAAATACTGCTCATTACCTATTGCTTATTACCCGTGTTAAGCTGGTGCTGTTCGTCGTGATGAAGGCTGATTTCCACCCGGTCTCCGTATTTTTCTTCAATAAAATGAGAAATTTTAATGGCAGAATAGACCGATCTGTGCTGTCCGCCTGTACATCCGAAATTGATCTGCAGGTTTTCGAAACCTCTTTCCAGGTAATTATCGATGTTGATGGACACGAGGCTTTTGATCAGTTCCAGGAATTTCGGCATATCTGTCTTGGTTTCCAGATATTCCTGGACACCTGTATCGTTTCCGGTCTGGATTTTATATTCTTCCACTCTTCCGGGATTCAGGATCCCGCGGCAATCGAAGGTGAAGCCGCCGCCGTTGCCGGTATCGTCTTTCGGAATTCCTCCTTTTTTATAAGAAAAACTGTGTATATCGATGTGTAACATGAATCTTTTATTTTTAAATGGTTTAATATAATGATGGATCATTTAAACAGCCTTTTTCGCAAGCCGTTAGGCATTCAGTATCCTGTTTATTTTTTCTTTTGTGCTTTCGGAACCTAACTGTCGGATTACCTTTTCCAGTTCAGGATATTCTTTCATCCGGTTCCAGCTTTCCGCCAATCCGGAAATATTTTTGATCCCTTTCTCAAGGCTGCCTGTAAAATGAGGTTTCCTCTGGATCAGTCCCCTGAAGCCATAGGCACCAAGTACCTGAAGGAACCGCATCATCTGGAGCGGTTTTACCGAGTTTTTTAGTTTCAATCTGGTTTCAC
>JAKOOI010000339.1 GCA_022701475.1 Weeksellaceae bacterium | reverse complement strand
ATATGTTAGGACTAGATAATATAGAAAGAGTAAAACCGGGAGGATTAGAACTTAAAGATCGTCTCGTAGCTGTTAACAGAGTAACAAAAGTAACCAAAGGAGGTAGAGCTTTCGGATTTTCTGCAATCGTTGTTGTAGGAGACGAAGCGGGAACCATCGGTTTCGGTCTTGGAAAATCTAAGGAAGTTGCTTCTGCTATCGCCAAGGCGGTAGAAGATGCCAAGAAAAACTTAGTAAAGGTTCCGGTAATGAACCACACCATCCCTCACCAGACTTCTGCAAGATATGGTGGTGCTGATATCTTCTTAAGACCTGCTTCTCACGGTACAGGGCTTATCGCCGGTGGTGCGGTAAGAGCGGTACTGGAGTCTGCCGGTGTACACGATATCCTTTCAAAATCCAAAGGATCTTCTAACCCTCACAACGTGGTGAAAGCTACTTTCAAAGCGTTACTGGATATCAGAAGACCTGAAGAAATCGCTAGAATGAGAGGAGTTTCTCTAACTAAAGTGTTTAACGGTTAATAAACAAAACAATGGCAACAATCAAAGTAAAGCAAGTAAGAAGCGCTATTGGTAGAACAAAAACCCAAAAGAGAACGCTTGAAGCATTAGGATTTAAGAAACTTCACCAAGTTGTAGAGCACGAAGCTACTCCTTCTATCTTAGGAATGATAGCTGCAGTTAGCCACTTACTGGAAGTTCAGAAATAATTTTTAAAATAATTTTAAAATGAATTTAAACAACATAAAGCCGGCTGCAGGATCTACTTTTAATTCAAAAAGAATCGGTAGAGGACAGGGAACCGGAAAAGGAGGTACTTCAACAAAAGGACATAAAGGACAGAAAGCAAGAGCCGGGTACTCTCAGAAGATCGGTTTTGAAGGAGGTCAGATGCCTTTACAGAGAAGGTTACCTAAATTCGGATTCAAAAACGTAAACAGAAAAGAGTTCAGAGGAATTAACCTTGATACCATCCAGACTTTAATTGAAAATAAATCCATTACCGGAGATATTACAAGAGAAGTAATGATTGAGAACGGGTTAATCACCAAAAACGAATTAGTGAAGATTATGGGGAGAGGAGAATTGAAATCTGCGGTTTCGATCTCAGCGGACAAGTTCACTAAATCTGCTGAAGAGCTTATTGCCAAAGCAGGTGGTCAAGCAATTACCTTATAATAAAAACTAATGAAAGAATTTATACAAACCCTCAAAAATATTTGGAGTCTTAAAGAACTCAGAGATAAAATTCTCTTCACTTTAGGAATTATTCTTGTGTATAGATTCGCATCTTATATCTCGCTGCCTGCAATTAACCTTGCAGAAGTAGGGGATCTCTTAGAGCATTATAAAAATCAGGGCGGAAACAAGCAGGGAGCAGGTCTCCTTGGCTTGCTTTCGTCATTTACGGGAGGGGCTTTCAGCCATGCTTCCGTGATGGCGTTAGGAATCATGCCTTATATTTCTGCTTCTATTATCGTTCAGCTGATGGGGATGGCTATTCCTTATCTTCAGAAACTTCAGAAAGATGGAGAGTCAGGTAGAAATACATTGAACCAGATTACTAGATGGTTAACAATCGGTGTTTGTCTGGTACAGGCACCTTCTTATTTAACATCTATTACTCAATTATTCTTACCGTATGCTCAGTTCCAGTCTGCTTATTATGTAGAGCCGAATTCCATCATGTTCTGGTTGCCAAGTATTGTTATTTTGGTTGCCGGTTCAGTGTTCGCAATGTGGTTGGGTGAAAAAATCACCGACAAAGGCATCGGGAACGGTATCTCTATCCTGATTATGGTGGGGATCCTTTCAAGACTGCCTGAAGCATTCGTTCAGGAAATGGCCGTACAGAACGGAAAAGGAGGATTGGGTTCCATCATGATCCTTATTGAAGTAATTTTCTGGATGCTGGTGGTTCTTCTTGCTGTGGTCTTATCCGTAGCGGTGAGGAAAATCCCGATCCAGTATGTAAGCAGAGCTCAGGCAAGAGGAGGTGTCAACAGAAATCTTATGCAGGGAGCAAGACAGTGGATTCCGCTTAAAGTAAATGCTGCCGGTGTAATGCCGATCATCTTTGCCCAGGCACTGATGTTCGTACCGGGGCTTTTAACTAAAGTGGACGAGTCTAATACTTTTCTTGCAGGTTTCAAGAATGTTTTCAGCTGGCAGTACAATGTGCTGTTTGCATTGCTCATTATTATCTTCTCGTTCTTCTATACCGCTATTACCATTCCGGTAAACCAGATGGCCGATGATCTCAAGAGAAACGGAGGGCTGGTACCGAAGGTAAGACCCGGAAAAGAGACCGCTGATTATTTAGATGATATTTTATCTAAAATTACCTTGCCAGGTGCAATTTTTTTATCTATCTTTGCAGTCCTTCCGGCAATAGTGCATGGAAGCTTTGTTCAGACAGATGCGTTCGCCTTATTTTTCGGGGGAACGTCATTATTGATTATGGTGGGCGTTATTTTAGATACTGTTCAACAGATTAATACTTATCTGCTGAACCATCATTATGATGGCTTAATGCAGTCTAAATTATCAAGAACGACTGGATATTAATTTATGGCAAAACAAAAACATATTGAACAAGACGGCGTTATTACGGAAGCTCTTTCGAACGCCCAGTTCCGTGTAGAGCTGGAAAACGGGCACATTCTGATCGCCCATATTTCCGGTAAAATGAGAATGCATTATATTAAACTTTTACCTGGTGATAAGGTAAAATTGGAAATGTCTCCCTACGATCTTACGAAAGGGAGAATTACATTCAGATACTAAAAAATGCCAGATGGAATTCCTGTTCCATTTGGCTATTTAAAAATATAAATATTTTCAGATGGAATCGTCAGATTCCGTTTGTCCATATTTTTAAAAAAAAATATTTTCAAATGAAATCATCAGATTCCATTTGGCCATATAAAAATATAAATATTTTCAAATGAAAGTAAGAGCATCAATTAAAAAGAGAAGTGCTGATTGCAAGATCGTACGCAGAAAAGGTGTACTGTTTGTAATCAACAAGAAAAACCCAAAATTTAAACAAAGACAAGGTTAACATTAAATTATGGCGAGAATTTCAGGTATTGATTTACCAAAAAACAAAAGAGGAGTTATCGGTTTAACTTACATCTACGGAGTCGGAAGAAGTACATCTTCAGAGATCCTTAAAGCTGCCGGTATCAGCGAAGACAAGAAAGTCAACGAATGGAATGACGATGAATTGGCTGCCATCAGAACCTACATTTCCGAAAACATCAAAGTGGAAGGAGAACTGAGATCTGAAGTGCAATTGAACATCAAGCGATTGATGGACATAGGATGCCAACGAGGAATACGTCACAGACTTGGATTACCTTTAAGAGGCCAGAGAACGAAAAACAACTCTAGAACCCGTAAAGGAAAGAGAAAAACTGTTGCTAACAAGAAAAAAGCTAGTAAATAATCGTTAGGAATTATGGCAAAACAAACTAAAGTAGTTAAAAAAAGAAAAGTAAAGGTGGAGGCTATTGGTGAAGCGCATATTCAGGCTTCTTTCAATAACATCATCATTTCTTTAACAAATAAAAACGGAGAGGTGATCTCTTGGGCTTCTGCCGGTAAAATGGGTTTCAGAGGTTCTAAAAAGAATACTCCTTTTGCTGCTCAGATGGCAGCTGAAAATTGCTCTGCTGTAGCTCACGAAGCTGGTTTAAGAAGAGTAAAGGTGTTCGTAAAAGGTCCGGGTGCAGGTAGAGAATCTGCTATCAGATCTATCCACAATTCAGGAATTGAAGTTAGCGAGATCGTTGATGTGACCCCTATGCCACACAATGGATGCAGACCACCAAAAAGAAGAAGAGTTTAATTTTTAGAATTTATCCATTATGGCAAGATATATTGGTCCTAAAACTAAGATTGCAAGAAAGTTTGGTGCTGCAATCTACGGAGATGACAAAAACTTCGAGAAAAGAAAAAACCAACCGCCGGGGCAGCATGGTCCTAACAAAAGAAGAGGTGCTAAAAAATCTGAATACGCAGTTCAGCTGGCTGAAAAGCAAAAGGCTAAATATACGTACGGTATCTTAGAAAAGCAGTTCGCTAACTTATTTGAAAAAGCACACAGAAGCAAAGGAGTAACCGGGGAAGTTCTTTTACAGCTTTGCGAATCCAGACTGGATAACGTAGTGTACAGATTAGGGTTTGCAAAAACAAGATCTGCCGCTAGACAATTGGTTTCTCACAGACACATCACAGTGAACGGTGAGATCCTGAACATTCCTTCGTATTTGGTGAAAGCCGGCGACGTTATCGCGGTAAGAGAAAAGTCCAAGTCTCTTGAAGTGGTTTCCAATGCATTGGCTTCTAAAGCAAATTATGAGTGGTTACAATTCAACGATGAGAAGAAAGAAGGTACTTTCGTTTCTGCTCCTGAAAGAATCCAGATCCCGGAAGACATCAAGGAACAGCTGATCGTCGAACTTTACTCTAAATAATTTTTTAATCAAATTTTTGCTCAACCCAATAATATGGCAATTTTACAATTCATAAAACCCGATAAAGTAATTTTACTTAACTCTG
>JAKOOI010000310.1 GCA_022701475.1 Weeksellaceae bacterium | reverse complement strand
GGCCGTGGCACAATATCCGCCGTTGAAGGTGATGAACCCGTCAAAATCAATATCTTTAATATGGTCCAGAGAATTAATGGAACGGCCGGTGGCCACAATTACTTTTACTCCTTTTTCGCGGAGTTTTCTCAGCGCATTTCGTGCAGAATCAGGAACGGTATTGGTTACAAAGCTGAAAAGTGTGCCGTCGACATCGAAAAATACGGCCTTTATAGCAGGTCTTGAATCCATTGCTTTTTATTGGTAAAAGGTTATACAGTCTGTAAAAATACGGACAAATATTTTCACAGGGATCAGTATGCTGTTATATTCCGTTCATAATTATTTCAGGACAGCCGGGCATTTTTGAAGCTAGGTATAATTCTTGCACCGCCTGTAACACACCAAAAAATATATCTTATGGAAAATAAAGAAGAAGTATCGGTACTGAATGATCTTTTGCACATTATTAACGACCGCCAGGAAGGCTTTTCCCGCGTAGAGGCTAAAGTATGGGAAAGTTATCCTGCCGTAAAAACCGATTATGCGCGTATGCACTCGCTGGGAACCATCATGAAAAATGAACTGATGAACCTGATTCAGGACAACGGAGGTGACCCGTCCGATACCACTACGGTAGCAGGAGCGCTCCATCGTACGTGGATTGATATCAGGAATTCATTTACCATAGGACTGAACAACATTCAGGATGCTACTATTGAGAATGTGGTGTTCGGGGAGAAAGCAGCCATCGAAGCGTATCAGAATGCCATCGACAGCGGGAAGCTCAGCCAGAAAAGCCTGGATGTGGTATCAGAACACCTGAAAAACATCAAGGATTCCTATTACCAGTTTAAACAGATGATCGATTATAAAGAAGAAGGAGACCGTGCAAAGGGTGATCCCGATAACCGTGAAAAAGATTATACGAATTAAAAAAAGGGAATTTCCAACTGTGGAAATTCCCTTTTTCATTACCGGAAACCTCAGTTCATAATGCCGTTTGCCCGGGTAAGGATAACCGGTTTACCGTCGGTAACCATGATCGTATGTTCATGCTGTGCCATGTATCCGCCTTTATTCCCGGCCATCGTCCAGCCGTCACTGAGTTCTACCGCTATATGGGAAGTAGTGGAAATAAAAGTTTCAATGGCCACTACCGAATTCTTCCGGAATCTCCGGGTATCGAAACGGTTCCTGAAATTCATCAGTTCATCCGGCTGCTCATGCAGGCTTCTTCCCACTCCGTGGCCGCCGAGGTTCTTGATAACCCTGAACCCTCTTTTCCGGGCTTCGGTTTCCATCAGGTGTCCGATATCAGCAATCCTGACGCCGCCGCTGATCCGGCTGATGGCCTTTTCGAGGATTGTTCTGGACGCATCCACCAGTTTTCCATGCTGGTGGAGATCTTCACCGATGATGAAAGAATTTCCGTTATCTGCCCAGTAGCCGTTCAGCTCTGCCGAGACGTCAATATTGATGAGGTCGCCTTCTCTCAGCACTCTTGTCTCCGCAGGGATACCGTGACAGAATTCATGGTTTACGCTGATACAGGTACAGCCGGGAAATCCGTAAGTCAGAAAAGGGGCAGACCTTGCTCCGAAACCCGACAGGATACCTGCTCCGAAGTCATCCAGTTCTTTGGTCGTCATTCCCGGTTGGGCATACCGGGTCATTTCCTTAAGGGTGTAGGCTACAGCTTCACTGACTTTCTGCATCCCCGCCAATTCAGATTCATTGGTAATAGACATAATTTAAATTTTAGCAAAGGTACCTAATTCGCGCAAACCCTGAAACGAAACCCTTCGAACAGAAAAGGCGGTGGTGTGTTAAATGCTTATGATCTATCCGTTGCATGAGGCATTTTTTCTATGGTGAGAACGCTGTCTGAATTATGGTTTACCGACTTCGTACTTCTCAGCGTACCGGCTGTAAAAGATCATTTGTACAAAAACCGGTTTATAAAGGATACACGAACGGATCTGTAATACGGCAACATAACAAAGGCAGTCGTGAAACTGCCTTTGCATCATGTTACATCAATGAAAAATCATAAGATTAAAATGGTGATGCATTTCCCAATGCACCGGAATATGGCCTCGGATTTTTAATCCTGTTCAATAATAAATTTTGCGGTTTTTAATTTTTACAATATTGTTGTGGTGCATTTTCTTGATTGCGCGGATCACTGTTTCGATACGGAGCCCGGTAAGATTGGCCAGTTGCTTCCGGGTAAGCGGAATCTGGAAAGAATACCTGCTTTCATGCGGGCTGTCTTTAAGGCTTTCCATCAACGTCCTGATTTTGAAAACCGGATCGGTTGAAGAGATATTGAAAAGCATGATATATTTATTATAAAGCCGCTCCGCAAGACAATGGAACATGTTCAGGGAAACTTCCGGGTTCTGCTGTAAAAGCATAAAGAAATCGCTTTTGGGAAGCTTCCACAGCGTGCAGGGCGTCTTGGCTATGGCATTGGTAGGATAGAGCCGGTTGTCAAAGAGAAAAGACTCGCCGATACTTTCTCCGGATGTAAGGATATTCTGGGTAAATTCCTTACCATCTTCATGATAATTGGTGAGCTCTACCACCCCTTCTTTAATCTGAAAAAAATATTTCGGCATATTCCCTTCATAAAATACAGGGTCATTGGGATTGTATTTTTCTTCTGTTGCACCATATGCCAGCAGTATATCTTCACTAATTACCATATATTAAATTATTATGGTTCAACAATGAATATTTCATTTAATTTATCATTTATCATTCAACAAATAACAAACCATAAACTATTTTTACAATAGTAAAAAATACCACATTTCAGTGATTTATAGAGATCTGTTAACCCCTGAAAACAGAATAAGGAAACCATATGGTCTCCTTATCTGTTACGAATCCGGTTTAATCCTGTTATTTTGCCTTACTGTTGAGGTTGGTGTCAGCCACCTTGGTTAACAGTTTATCGCATTTTTTTTCTTCGTCCAGCGTGGCCAGAATATGCTTCAGACATTCTTCTTCCTGCAGTACTTTTGCAAATGCTGCCAATGTTCCGTAAGTCGCAATTTCATAATGTTCTACTTTCTGTGCTGCGGCAATAATTCCGGCATCCCGTACCGGCCCGGCTTCCGTTTCCTCCATGATGCTTTTTCCTTCTTCCAGAAGTCCCTGCATGGCATCGCATTTTTTTGCCTGCGCTTTTTTACCTATCGCCTTAAAGCATTTTTCCAGTCTTTCAATCTGGTTTTGTGTTTCGGCAATATGTTTCTCGATTCCGCTTTTCAGTTTTTTATCGGTTGCATTTTTCATCATCAGCGGCAATGCTTTTACCAATGCCTTTTCAGCCCAGTAAATATCTTTTAAAGAATCTTCAAAAAGGTCTTTCAGTTCTTTGGCAGCCCCTTTTTTAGCCGGTTTTTTTGAAGATGAAGTTTTAGATACAGCCTTCTTTCCAGTTGCTTTTGCCTTTGTTTTTGTTTCCATAATGAGTGGTGTTTAATAGTTGTTTATGCATCATGAGTCAGCAAGTATAGGACCATCCTGTTTCAGATCATCAGATAACGCCGGAAACTTTCTTAAGGATATACCGGAACTCATAAAATAAAGTATAAGCTATCTTATAAAACAATGATGATACGTCAGCAGGTAAGAAAATGTGAAAAGCTCCTCAGCAGAGGAGCTTAAAACAAAAATAGAGTGAAAAACAGCAGTACATCTGGAGTACCGTCACCTTCTCTTATGTGAAATCAATCAGCCCTTTCGCAAGTACTTTCCACTGGATCTTGGACATCCCGAAGATACCGCCGGCAGCAATAAAAAAATTCCTGATCCTGTCGGCAAATCCGGCCCTGTAGTTAGGCTTTTCATTACGCCCGTATACTGCAGATTTCAAAATATTCCCCTCTTTGGAAATCATGATATTGGCGGTGGCTGCCGGACTATAGAAATGAGCGACATTCCCTTTGGTTTTATTAGGCACCTTAGACGGGCGGCACATCATCAGGTAAGAGGTAATACTGCCGGTATCGCAGTGGGACATATTAACAATCTCCACCCAGTCAAAGCCGTCAGCTTCTTTGGTTCCCGGGCCGGGGATGCCTATTCTGATAAAATCCCCTTTTTTGGGAATCCGGTCAACCGGCTGCCCGGAACTGTCGTAATGCTTGAATTCAGCTGCTGTTTTACCACAGTAGCTCTGCCAGTGGTTGACAGAAAAAAAGCGTTGCTTTAAAATTTCAAATTTGGCATCGATTTCAAAAATGCTGTATTGCTTCGTGCTTTCAGTATCATGGGATCCGCCGCCTTTCTGTATGGGTATTCCCGGTATCTGTTTAGGTTTCATATCATCTAATGTAGGTGCTTTACAAAGATAGCCGATATCACGTTTATTCCTTATGAGTTAGATCACAACCTGCATTTTTGATTTCAGCCTGATCAGGATCATGTTTTTTTTCACCGGTATTGACGAACTTGGATTGGATTGAATAAAACACTAATTTGTGATTCATTTAATCAATAGCGATGCCGGAAGGCAGTGGATACCATACCTGATGCTGGAGCGGATTATACTTAAAACCAACCGGTCTGCGAACCGGTGAAAGACGATAAACAATGAATGGAGTTATTATTCAGTATTTCCACTGGTATCACACCGGGGAACTTTGGAATGAATTTGCATGTAATGCCGCTTATTTAAGGGAACTGGGAATTACAGCCGCCTGGCTTCCGCCGGCCAATAAATGCCATCTGGGAAGGGACGGAAGAGGATATGATGTGTACGATCTGTACGATCTTGGTGAATTTGACCAGAAAGGAGGGATTCCTACCCGTTACGGGACTAAAGAGGAATATCTGAATGCCATTGAAGAGGCTCATAAGGCCGGAATCGATGTATATGCGGATGTCGTGCTCAATCATAGAATGGGAGCCGATGAAACGGAAGAGATTACGGTGCATGAAGTTGATGAAGAAGACCGCAACAGGATCGTTTCAGGACCAATGAAGGTGTCGGCGCTCACCAAATTCACTTTTCCGGGACGGAACGGGAAATACTCGGATTTTATCTGGGACCATCAATGTTTCAGTGGGATTGATGTCGTTACCAAAGACAATAAGGAAATCTCCGGCATTTTTAAGATCCATAACGACAGCGGAACGGAATGGACCGGTGATGTGAGCCATCAGCTGGGAAATTACGACTACCTGATGGGTGCCGATGTGGAATACCGCAATCCGCTGGTAGTGCAGGAAATGAAAAATTGGATCCGCTGGTATATGGAAACCACAAAGGCTGACGGGATCAGGCTGGATGCCCTCAAGCATATTTCGCTGGGGTTCCTTAAGGAATTTATAACTTTCATCAGAACCGAACTCAATCCGGACTGTTTCGTACTGGGAGAATTCTGGAAGGACGAAGCCGGAAAGCTGGAGTTCTTTTCAGATAAGATGAATAACCTGATCTCCTGCTTTGATGCTCCGCTGCATTATAATTTTTTCAAAGCCTCGGAAGAGGGCAGGGATTACGATCTCTCAAAGATCCTGGAGGGCAGTTTCCTGGAAAGGAAGCCGGTATACTCCGTCTCATTTGTAGAAAACCACGATACCCAGCCGTTACAGGCGTTGGAATCCTCTGTTCAGCCGTGGTTCAAACCTCTGGCGTATGCCATTATCCTGCTTTCCGAAGAAGCGTATCCCTGTATATTTTACCCGGATCTCTTCGGCGCCGAATATACCGACACCAGGGATGGCCGGGAAATCAGCATTATTATGCCTAAAATCGATGTGCTGCCTGCATTACTTAAGGCAAGGCAACAGTTTGCCCACGGCGAACAGATCAGCCATTTCGATCATCCCAACTGCATTGCCTGGATCAGGAAAGGGAATAAAGATTATGCGGGCTGTGTGGTAATTATTTCCAATGGTGATGAAGCATCCAAGGAGCTGGATTTAGGTCATGAGAACAGGAATACCCGATTCAGGGACTTTCTGGGTCACAGAAAAGAGGAAACGGCAACTGATGGAAGCGGCAAAGGTATATTTGCTGTTGATGCAGCTTCGGTAAGCGTATGGATTCGCTCAGATCATGACAGTCAACAATCCACCGAATGACCTGAATTTCATCATATCTGCTGTTTATACCGTCAAAATACAGCTTTTCAGATCAAGACAAGATAGCATCCTCAATAAAAGCGTTAAAAGCTCGAAACACCGTATAATATCACAATATAGTGAATTAAAACTTTATGTATTTCATGATATCGGTACAGTTTCCTGTTAATTTGCGTGCTGTTGCTTTTGAAGAATAATACCCGGGCTTTACCGTATACATTACTGATGTTATTTCAACAGAAAGGGAATCCGGCAGGGAATTTGCATAAAATCCGTAACATTACACCTAATCACAAAATTTTATCCTATGAAATTTAAACTGTATCATCTGATGATCGCTTCATCAATGCTTTTTACGGGATGTACCGAAACCATCGACGAGAATAATCCTTCAGACCCTGAAACCGGAACCGGACTGCCGCCGGTGGAGAATGGCCAGGCCAACACCAGTTATAAACCGGCATTTGCAGGGCAGACCCGAATCC
>JAKOOI010000299.1 GCA_022701475.1 Weeksellaceae bacterium | reverse complement strand
TGGGACGTTTCCGTTAGAGGGAATGAAGATAACCTGTCCGGATCAATAGAGTCTATAATTTTTTTCAGAGCCAGAATATCTTCATAATTGCCTGTAGACTGCATTACAATAAGCACTTCATTTTCATGGACCTGCTGGTGGTCTTTGATGAATATCTTCTCGATTTTTCCGTTGGTGCGGGCCTCCAGTTTTTCCGGAGGATTCTGGGAGGTAACGATGATGGGAGCGGGAATAAACTCCGGATATTTGATGATGTAGCTCATAACCATGATCATCACCATAATGAGCAGGATCATGGTATTTCCCCAGCGGATCATCCAATGCGGCGGCTGGGTAAGAATGTCCTGAACGCTTTCCGAACGCAGTTCTATGTTGTCTAAAATATCGCTTTGCTTCATTTTCAAATAAGATAATGGCCGTGTCTTTTCATGTATTGTATTCCGGAAAGATAAAACCCTTTCAGTTAATTTCCGAGTTCCAGCTGATTTTTCACCAGTCTGTAATATTCTCCTTTCAGGGCTACGAGTTCGGTATGGTTTCCTTCCTCCACAACCTTTCCTTTGTCCAGGACAATGATTTTATCTGCATGTTTCACTGTGGAAAGCCTGTGTGCAATAACGATGGCCGTTTTGCCTTTAAAGAACTGTTCCAGGTTTTCCATGATCACTTTTTCATTATTGGCATCCAGCGCCGAAGTGGCCTCATCAAAGAAAATATATTCAGGGGATTTATAAACAGCCCTTGCTATAAACAGCCTCTGCTTCTGTCCGCCGCTGACCCCAAGTCCCTCGTTTCCTATTTTTGTGTTATAACTTAACGGAAGTTCCTCGATAAAATCCTTGATGTTGGCAATCTCCACAGCTCTTCTGAGTTTCTGTTTATCTACATAATCCTCACCTACGGCAATATTATTGGCAATAGTATCATTGAAGATATATCCTTCCTGCATTACCACACCGCAATGATCCCTCCAGAATCTTGGGGAAATATTCCTGAGTTTGGTGTTGCCCAGCCTGATGTCCCCCTGATCGGGCTCATAAAACTTCATCAGCATCTTCAGAAGGGTCGTCTTTCCGCTACCGCTGGATCCGACGATCGCCGTGGTTTTCTGATAGGGTATGGAAAGGCTCAGGTTTTCAAATACCGGCTGGTCTGAACCGATGTACCGGAATGACAGATTTTCTATTTCCAGGTCTTTCTGAGGAAGGTCATGGGTATATTGCTCGTCTTTATTTTCCTCGTCTTCCTTGTCATGGATTTCACCCAGGCGTTCCAGGGAAATTTTGGCATCCTGGGTCTGCTTGATAAAATCGATGAGCTGAAGAAGCGGGCTGTTCAGCTGCCCGATGATGTATTGTACGGAAAGCATCATCCCCAAAGTAAGGTTTCCTTCCAGCACCAGTTTCGCCGAAAGAAAGCTCACCAGGATATCCTTCATCTGATTGATGAAATTTCCTCCTACCGACTGCCACTGTTCCAGCGTAAGAGATTTGATTCTGATCTTAAACAATTTGACCTGCAGGAATTCCCAGTCCCAGCGCTTCTGCTTTTCAGCATTGTGCATTTTGATCTCCTGCATTCCGTTAATAAGCTCGATTACCTTGCTCTGTTCCTGTGAAACCTGTGAGAATCTTTTGTAATCAAGCTCCTTTCTTCTTCCCAAAAAGAAACTGATCCATCCGACGTACGCAGCAGCACCAACAAAATAAACAATGAACAGCCTGTAGTCGTAAAACAAGAGCACAATGCTGAAGATGATCAGGTTAACCAGTGAAAACAGGGTGTTCAGGGATGAGCTTGTCAGAAGCTGTTCGATCCGGTGATGGTCATTGATCCGCTGCATGATGTCACCGGTCATCCGGGTATCAAAGAAACTGATCGGAAGCTTCATGAGTTTAATGAAGAAATCCGAGATAATGGAGATATTGATCCTTGCAGACAAATGAAGCAGAATCCAGCTGCGGATAACCTCTATCCCCATTCTTCCTACGAAAAGCATGATCTGGGCCAACAGGACCAGGTAAATAAAATTAAGGTCCTGGTTCTGGATCCCCACGTCTACGATGCTTTGGGTAAGGAAAGGAAGGATCAGTGAAAGTAAACTTCCTGCCAGCAGGCCTACTGCCAGCTGGATGATGAGGGATTTATATTTCAGCAGGTATTTTGAAAGAAAACTGAAGCTTGCCTTACTCTCCCGGTCGTCAAATTCAGTCTGAAAAAAGGCAGGTGTCGTTTCTAAAATCAGTACAATGCCTTCCTCTGTTTTTTCATCGGCATTTTCACCGATCCATAATTTGATAAACTCTTCCCTCGAGTAGGTAATCAATCCGTATCCGGGGTCGGAAACATAGACTTTGTTGCTCTTGTCGATTTTATAAACCACTACGAAATGGTTTTTATTCCAGTGGACAATGCAGGGCAAAGGAACTTCTTCGGCAAGGGATTCGAAATTGATCTGTACCCCAAGAGAGCGGTACCCGAGATCTTCGGCAGCATCACTCAGGCCCAGCAGGCTGCTTCCTTCACGGGTAGTTTCCGAAAGGTTCCGGATTTGTTGCAGGGAGATACTTTTCCCATAGTGCTTACTGACAATACGGAGGCAGGTAGGACCGCAGTCTTTGGAATCGGGCTGGCGGTAAAAAGGAAAGGATTTCAATGATTATGGTTTTATTTATATAAATTACCTGATTCTGAAACAAATCGTAAGAGTGATAAAGCAGAAGCAGGAATTCGTTCAAAAAAGGCTGTGTCTAATTTTTTCCTAATATAGGGAAATTTTGTATTGGGTCATTGTTTTTCAGGAAATTTCCTCATCTTCCGTTAATTCATCAATAAAATAATAAATGTCTTCACGGTCATACTTATCCGGGAACTGGTATCCGTTGATCAGGATAATAGGGGTAAAGTTAAGGCCGGCATTCCTGTTTTCAGCAGACAGTGCAGCGAGAAGGCTGAGATCTTCAGACTCATCAGGCGCACCTGATTTCCGGTGGGCTTTTTCTTCATCTTTGGTCTCAAACCAATAGTCTATCAAATGAAGAAATTCCTGTTCCGGCCTGTTTTGATAGGCATACATAAAGTCGGAGATAAGACGGGTAAGCTTTGGATTCTGCTGTTCCGCACTGTAATTGAACCTCATCTGTACGGAAATGTCTGCAGAGTATCTTTTCAGCAGGTTTTCCATGATGGCATGGGCATCCTTACAGAAACCGCAGTAAGGGTTTGAGACAATTGAGATCCGGAGCTTAGGTTCCCTGCTTCCTAGCGAAAAGGTTTCCTGATCCGTAAAGATAACTTTTTCATTTTCCAGCAATTCCCTTTTGAACAGGTCGTAATTTCTCTTGAACCTCAGGTTTTTAGTATTTGATTTCTGCAGCTTTTCTTTTTCGCCAAGTGTATTGTTAAGGTAAAGAACCATTAGAAAAATGCCGGCCCATAGCAGAAGGCTTAATAGAGCGGCCTGTATTGTAAACGGCGTATTTCCAAAGAAAAATAATACGGTTATAAGCTGTATTACCAGAATGGAAATAATCAGCAGGCATACCCGGCAGAACGTTTTTTCCACGAAAGCCTGAATGTATATCGAATACCCGATGGCAATCAGAGAAACAAATGTCAATCCTTTAATCAGGAGTGAAGTGTCCGGAAGAAACAGGGCAAGGATGGTCATTCCCGTAAAATAGATCAGCGAGAAATCGGAAAACTTCAGTCCGAGGATGCTGGTTTTGTCCTGGCTGATAATCTTATTACACGAATTTACAGTCTGGTTACCGGCCGTTTCGCCGCAGATGCTTCCGATGACAGGAGAGGGATTGCCGAATTTCTGATTGAAAATTTCCAGCGAAATATAAACTCCGGCCAGCGAAAATGCAATGAAGGCGGTTTCATACCAGGCCCGGGTAATGAGTGAGAAAATCAGTACAATGGCAAAGAGCGCATAGATAAAAGGCTGGTAGCTTATTGCCGGGCGGCTTTCTGTTTGATCCTTCTCAAAAAGCAGCACAAAATCGGTTGATTGCTGGTGAAGTTCTTCTTTATTTAAGGTCTTTGCCTTATCCGAGTAAACGGCATATTGGGCTCCTGCCTTTTTCACCAGTGAAAAGGAGTTATCCACAATAGCGATGAATTCTTCAGGAAGCTCATCCCAGTATTCTTTGTCCAGCTCATAGGCATCATTCCGTACGCCCATGAAATTAAGGGTGTCACTGAAAGCCAGTGCCGAGGGGTAATTCGGGTGGGAATTGAACTGGAAAAGAAATTCCTGTTTGTCAAGCTTAAGGTAATGGATGAGTTTATCAAAAAGCATATTAATTTTTTACTAAAATACGGAGATGTTTTAGAAATCCAAATACTTTTTTCTATTTGAAGTGATTTATGTTTTTTTGTTGATTTAATAATATGCATCGTAAGATTTATTTAAAATCAATCTTATGGGTGAGTTCAATAGGATTATTGTTTTTTAAAAGGGTGCTTTGAATATTTTTTGTGAATTCCCTGTTGTCAATAGGCTGATAGCCTCCGCTTTTGTTATCGGTATAAACTTTCTTTCCACTGGATTTCAGAGAAGATAAAGGATCTGTAAAATAATCCTTAAGAAGTTTTTCATACTGTTCCCAGCTTATTTCTCTGCCGGGATCAGTTCTGTATAGCGTGTTTTTATCTGTCTTTTTAATTGCTGTCAGTCTGAAATTAAAATTCTTATCACTATCCTCAATAGAAATGATAAGACCTGGGAGTCCATGGAAATAATAAGGTCCTTCGGAAATAGGGATGTCTTTTGCAAACCATGCGGTCCAATTCCTCCCTGCATAATTCACTGTTGCTTTCTGGCATGTATAATCTCCGATGATCAGGGTGTGCGATGATATGTTCCAGTTTAATTTTTCTGAAATCTTTATGAAGAAGCGATCCCTGCTGAGAGGGGAAACAAAAACTTTATTATATAGCTCCTGATCCGAGTCCTTGGATAGATAAAGTTCATATACAGCATTGGTATTATACCCCAGGCCATATCCTGTATTAATAAGTAAGGAATCTGACGTTCTTCGCATCTCGGTACGAAATACAGATTGGTGCGCATGAATATCAAGTGTATAGTTAATTTTTCTGGTGCTCGTCTGCGTAGGATCATATCGGTAAGTAAGCTCATATTGTATTCTGATACTTTGTGAAAGTATCAGAATACCTAAATGACAGAGCGTAATAATAAATATCTTTCGCATCTTATTGTTTTGAATCTCATAATTAAATATCCCCACTTTAAAGATAATACTATAAAGTAGGGAATTTCTTAGAAATTATATGCATCTATAGGCACACCACTGTCCATTTGTATCAGTCCCGCAATATACTTCACATGATAAACCATAACCTGCACAATCGCCGGCACCATGGCACATATCTGGATACTGAGGAAGTTTTCCTCCATTAACAACTTTTAAATTTTCTCTTGAAAGTTTTTTTAGATTTTTCATTTGTTTAATTTTCTGAATTAATGATTTGCTTTGCCATATAATCCCTGACATGGGTTTCTGATCAGTTTTCAAAATATATCTGTACACATATAGATTGAAAGTTTGAAAGCGCTTTATCAATATTGACTTATCAAAACTAAGAAAAAGGAGTTCTCTTTGGTAAGAAAATACTTGCAGTTTTATTGCGATTTTCTTGCAAAATTTACGGCTTGTTTTTTATATTTGCAATAAACACATCGAAATGGTACAGAAAAAATTAAAGAGTATCAGGAAGCAGAAAGGGTTTTCCCAGGAAAATTTAGCTGGAAT
>JAKOOI010000296.1 GCA_022701475.1 Weeksellaceae bacterium | reverse complement strand
ACAAAAGAAGTGATGTTGCCTTCATCGTCCGAGCTCAGGATACCGAATCCGGTAGCATCCTTGGCGTTTACAGGAATGGTAGCAATGGTTACGTCGCCGCCTTTTTCGATATGGAAATCCAGCATTTCCTTGAAGTCCATCTGGTACAGCTGGTCACCTGAGAGGATCAGGATATAATCGTAATCATACTTATCAAGGTGCTTCATCGACTGCCTTACCGCATCAGCCGTCCCCTGGTACCAGCTTTCGTTTTCCACATTCTGCTCTGCAGCAAGGATATCCACAAACCCTTTACTGAAAATATCAAAATGATATGAATTTTTAATGTGTGAGTTCAGCGAGGCCGAATTAAACTGCGTGAGCACCAGGATCTTGTTCATCCCGGAGTTCAGACAATTGGAAATAGGGATATCTACCAATCTGTATTTACCTGCGATCGGTACGGCAGGTTTTGATCTGGTGTACGTTAAAGGAAAAAGCCTCGTTCCTCTGCCACCCCCTAATACAATAGATATAACATTACGGTTCATAAATATGGTGTGTTTTTTATCTTTGAGTTACTATTTTACGTCGATTGATATCAGTTTTATTTTTATTCTCCTGTTTATATAAGATGTATGTGTTTCCTGCATAATAATACCGCTGATTGCATAAGGTATTTTATTAATCATGCAAAGCCCTATTTTCCCGGATTTCCGATGTATGATCCGGCTGCATATGCTGCGGTAAAGCAGACAAACATCAAACCAAACACCGGATTTCCCTGATTTTTTTATCCGTTATTGTACACCTGTATATAACGTTCCGCAGATTTTTCCCATGTGAAATCAAAATTCATATTGGCATGGATCAGATGGGTCATTATATCTTTGCGGTTGTAGATCATCATTGCCCTGTTCATGGCATGGATGATATCATCAACACCCGGATGGGTAAAATTGATGCCCGCTCCGCCGGTAGAGATATCCTTTACCGTATCCCTCAGTCCGCCGGTATAGGAAACAATCGGAATGGTACCGTATTTCATCGCATACATCTGGTTCAGCCCGCAGGGTTCTACCCTTGAAGGCATCAGCAGAAAGTCTGCCGAAGCATAAATCTGATGGGAAAGATGTTCCTTGTATCCAAGATCCAGTGCAAAATTGGTATAGGTATAATCATACTCCTTCAGTTTATTTTCGATGTAGCTGTTCCCCGATCCCAGGATCATGATGTTCAGTGCACCATAACTTTGCCTGATGCTTCTCCAGACAGTGTCGGGAAGCAGGTCGGCTCCTTTTTCCGTCGCAAACCTTCCGATAAATGCAAAAAGGGGAAGCTCAGGCTTCAGGCCATACGTGTGGCACAGCTTCTCTTTATTTTTCTTTTTCAGGGCAACGGCATCGGCAGCACCGAAATTAAAATCCAGCATCGGATCGGTCTGGGGATTCCAGACTTCGGCATCAATTCCGTTAATGATTCCGGATGCTTTTCCCGCTTCGCTCCGCACCAGGCCCTCCAGCCCTCTGAAACTCGTTAAAAGTTCTTCCAGGTAGCCCTGTGAAACCGTTGTGAAGGCATGGGAACATTTAATCATGCTGGCCAGTGGATTGATCAGTCCTTCCCAATCCATCATTCCCCATCTGAACTGATCGAAAGAAGGCATGTAATTCGCCATTTCCCAGCTCATCATCCCCTGGTATTCACCGTTGTGGATAGTCCCTACGGTTTTTACGCCTTTGAGGAATGAAAATTCAGGACAGTTTTCCACCATAAACGGTACCAGTCCTGTATGATAATCATGACAATGCAATATATCCGGACGTATTTCCATGGCACTGAGCCAATGCAGGACTCCATGCTGAAATCCCAGGAACTGGAAATTTTCATCCCGGTATCCGTACGGATTATCCCGGTCCAGCAGTCCCGGAATTCTTACCATATACAGCTCAAACCCCAATGCATCGGACTTTTCCTTCAACACCTGTACCTGAAGCATGTTCGGCCCCTGGTGAATGAACCCATCAAAAACCATGTCAAACTCATGGTCCCACACGAAAGATTTGTTGTACCAGGGCATAACCACCTTCGCATCAATTCCTTTTATTTTATTCTGATATTTCGGCAGAGCGCCCACTACATCGGCAAGGCCTCCTACTTTGGCCACCGGATAACATTCCGTACTTAGATGATAAATGATCATTTTCTGTTATTCTCTTTGTGTTGGTTTATTCTTTTCTGTTGATATGTTCTGCCTTTTCTCCTGAGAATGATTCCCGCGAGCGGCGAAAGCCTGATACTGATGGATTTCTGATGGTTCATGTATTCTTCAAACTGTTCGCTGAAGAGATCGGGCTCCACGCCGCTGCCTGCATATTGTACGTCATCAGAATTAAAGACGACTTCCCAATGACTCCCGGCACTTACCCCGATCTTGTAATCGAAGACGCGTGGCTTCAGGTTAAGAATCACCATCAGCACGTCATCCCTTTTCTTACCCTTGCGCAGATAGACAAATACGGAATTTTCCGTGTCATCCGCTTCAATCCATTCAAAGCCGTATCCGTTGAACTGGTTTTCGTACAACGCCGTTTCTGAAGTATACAGATGGTTAAGGTCCTTTACGAGGTCCTGCAACCCTTTATGGACAGGATGCTGAAGAAGATGCCAGTCCAGGCTGCGGGTAAAATTCCATTCCCCGGTCTGTCCGAATTCATTGCCCATGAAAAGCAGTTTGGCGCCGGGATGCGTAAACATGTATACATAGAGGGCACGAAGGTTAGCGAACTTCTGCCATTCGTCGCCGGGCATTTTGTAAATCAGGCTGGCTTTTCCGTGCACCACTTCGTCGTGGGACAGCGGCATCATATAATTTTCATTGTACATGTACATCGATGCGAAAGTCAGCTTGTGATGATCATGTTTTCTTTCTAAAGGATCTTTTTTAAAGTAATTCAGGGTATCGTGCATCCATCCCATCATCCATTTCATTCC